>JBGPHB010000390.1:0-5388 GCA_041484155.1 Bryobacteraceae bacterium | reverse complement strand
CGAAGGCCCATCGCGCCGGCAGTTCAGAGCAACCCGGCCGAGCCGGCTTATTTTAGCGCCTATGGCGGACCAGGGAGTCCGCCCCACCATGTCGCGCACCCGCTCTCAGATCGGGCTTTGACAAGCACGGTACGGTTGAAGAATAATCGACAAGAGACCACTCTGCAGCGATCCGCTTCTTGCGGAAGAGGTTAGAACGATGCTGAGCAGAAAGCTCTTTCAGTTTTCCGCGATCCTGGCCTGGACGGCCGTCCAGTTACCAGCTCAGGTCACCACCGCCACTCTCTACACCATCATCACCGACCCCTCGGGGGCCGTCATCAGCGGGGCCACGGTCACGTTACAGGACATCGCGACGGGCATTACCAGACGGCAGGTCTGCGACGAGGCCGGGGAATGCAGCTTCACCTTCCTGCCCCCTGGCAAATACCAGGCTTCAATCCACGCACAGGGTTTCAAGACGCTCGAAGTCTCCGGGCTCAGCGTCGACTCCGCACAGAATTTGCGGCGGAAGTTCGTCCTGTCTCTCGGCGAAGTGGTCGAAAAGGTGTCGGTCTCGGGCGCCGCCCCGATTGTCAACGCCGTCTCCATCGAGCAACTGGAGAGCATCAACTCCGCCACGCTGACCCAGTTGCCAGTCGCCCGACGGCGTGCGTCGGAGCTGTTTCAGATCGATACCTCCGTCACCCGGACTCCCGGAACCAGTAACACGTCCGGCAGCTTCCGGCTCAACGGACTCGGCACAGGCGCCGCCAGTATGACGATGGACGGAATTCCCGCCAGCGCTCATCCCGGCTCCCCCCAGGGTGGATTCCGCGGAGGCTTCAACTACATCGAAATCGCCAGCATGGAAGCGATCGAAACAGTCGACATCGCCAAAGGTGTATTCTCCGCCGAATACGGGCGCTCCATGAGCGGCAACATCAACGTGGTAACCAAGACCGGGACCAATCAGTGGCACGGCAGCCTGTTTCACCTCTTCAATGCGGAAGAGCTGAACGCCAGACCGGTTTTTCTGGCCGTCCGTCCACCCAGCGTCTTCAACCAGTTTGGCGGGTCGATAGGAGGCCCGATCCTCAAGAACCGGGTCTTCATTTTCGGAGTCTACGAAGGATATCGGGATCGCCGCTCCACCACGATCAACGGCACGGTACCGACGCCCCGCCTGCGAGACGCGATGACCGCGCAGTTCCCGGACTACAAGCTGTTGCTCGACAACTTTTTTCTCCCCAATCAGCCGTATGCCCCCAGCGCGGCCACCGCGGCGTTTATCGGACCCGGATCGATTCGCGCCAATACCGAACACTTTGTGATCAAGCCCGACGTATGGCTATCGAGTAACAACCGGCTGACCGGAACCTGGGTCCGCGACAGGCCGGACCTTTTCCAGCAGAACGGCCCGGCGAAGGACGCCGCCCGTGCCTTCACCGGGATTCTCGATCGCGTCAACGTCACTTATACGACCTTCCGCGCAGCCTGGAGCGCAGAAACGCGGTACGGCTGGAACCGCGTGGACAACACCCGGCTGGATACCTTTTTCGATGTGCAAGACCCGAAGAAGCAGGAAGCAAAACTGGGTGGGCGCCGCATTCCCGGTATCTCGGCCCTCGGCTTTGGCATCCAAGGCGAAAACAACTTCATCGGCAATGCGCCGCAGTGGAATATCGAGCAGAAAATCACGTGGCAGATCGGGCGCCATTCGCTGAAAGCCGGCGGCATCCTGAGCCGCCGCCGCTTCGGAGAAGGAGACGTCGGAAACCCGGTGCTTACCTACAACACCGAACAGGACCTGGTCGGCAATATCCCGGTCGCTGCCCAGTTCAACTTCGGCTTCGATCCTTGGGTGGGACGCCAAATCGACTTTGGCCTGTTTCTGCAGGACGACTGGCGCGTCAGCCAGAAGCTAGTGCTCAACCTTGGACTGCGCTACGACTACTTCGACCACATGGTGGCCGAGGGGCTGCACGGCGGGTCGCCGCACTTCGCGAACGCATCGTTCTCCAATTTCGTGGGCTTCGTTCTGAGCGATTTCCGCCCGTTCGACAACCCCTACGACCGCGATCCGTTCAGCCTGGGTCCACGGCTGGGCTTTGCCTACAACCCGGACGGCAACGGAAAGACGGTGATTCGCGGCGGCGCCGGTTTCATGCATGCGCCGGTGAATACCAGCATTTTCGAGCAATCGGCGATCAATTCTTTCGATCAACCTTTCCGTATCGATCTATCGAGGACTGAGGTGCAGCGCCTGGGACTGCAATTCCCGGTCTACAACGAAGACATCCTGCCGCTGGTCCGCAACGGCACGGCCGCGCCGGCGTATCAACTGGTGGACCCGCAGATTCATACACCCTACGCCATCAATTACTCGCTCGGCGTCGAGCACGCGTTGACCAGCACGCTGATGTTCGAGACGGCGTTCGTCGGTACCCGCGGTGTCAAATTCGTTCTGCCGCGCATCTACAATCAGGCCGATGCGGTCACCGGGATTCGGCCGAACCCGCGCCTCGGCAAGTAGCGCTACTGGGATAATTCGGACAGCTCGATCTTCAGTTCGTGGCAGACCTCGGTGCGGAAGCGTTACAGCAGGAATCTCAGCGGCACGCTGCATTACACCTGGGGGAAAACGATTGCGTACATGTATGGCGACATCACCTACGCCATCCCCACGTTCATTCAAGACTTTTTCGACGTGAAATCGAATCGCGGCCGGCCGCCGTCGGATGTGCAGCACAGCCTGGTCGGCAGCTTCGTCTACGATGTCCCCTTGTTTGCCGGTTCGGGGCCTCTGTTGCGAAACACACTGGGCGGATGGCAGGGGAGCGGCGTCTTCCGCGCGCAAACCGGTAATCCTTTGTCGCCGACCCAAAGCAGCGCGCGAGCGTTCGGCAGGCCCGATCTCATCGATCCGGCGCACGCCGTACTGGATACCGGCTTGCAATACCTGAATCGCGCGGCGTTTCTGGCTGTGCCGGTCAGCCCCGTTTCCGGCCAGCAGATCCGAGCCGGCAGCGCGGGCAACGGATTCCTGACCGGGCCGGGTCTCTGGAACCTCGATTTTTCGCTGGCCAAAAATTTTCGCATCACCGAGCGCATCCAATTTCAGTTCCGGGCGGACATGCTGAACGCGCTCAATCACGCCAATCTGAATGTTGTGGAGACTACTTTGAACAATGCCCGGTTCGGCCTGCGGACCGGCTCCACCGATCAGCGATCGATCCAGTTTCACACCCGATTCGTGTTCTGATATTACGGTATTTTCATGCCCAACCTTCAAGTCATCGTTCTATCGCTCGGGTTATGCGCCGCGCTGAGCGCACAGCAGAAGATCGGCATCGTGGCTGCGCGCGAGGCCTCCACGGCATCCGCCAACGCGCTCCGCCTGCTCGAAGAGACCTTCCAGCGGCGAGGCGTAGCACTGCGGCGGATCGCGACGGCGCAGGACCTTCAGGACGATGAGCTCCTGCTGACGCTCTCGACAAGCCCGGATGGTCCCGCGGAATCATTCGCCATACGCAAGACGGCCGCGAACCGCAAGACCGCCATCACGGTGACCGGCGTCGGCGAAACCGGCCTCGCCTACGGCATTTTTGAGTTGCTGGGACAGGTGCAAGCCGCCCCGTCTCCGCTCGATGTCTATCGCGCCGCGGCGGAGGTGGAGCGGCGCCCGGACGTCAAAGTCCGCAGTGTCGCCATGTCGCTCTACAATCGCGATCTGGAGCGGGACTGGTTCTTCTCCAAAGACTTCTGGAACCAGTACTTCGCATTGCTTTCGAGAAGCCGTCTCAACCAGTTCTCGCTGATCTTCGGGCATCAGACCTCGTACTTCGCGCCGGTGTTTCCGTTCATGATCGACGTTCCCGGCTATGAGCGCGTCCGCACGCCGGAATACAGCAGCGACGACCGCCGCAAGAACCTGGAAGCATTGCGGATGATCTCGGCGCTCGCCGAGCAGTGGGGCATTCGTTTCGTGCTCGGAATCTGGCAGCAGCACGCCAACGGATATGGCCGCAATCTGGTCGAGGGACTGTCCTACGAAGATCTGTTCGACTACTGCCCGAAGGCGCTGGCGATCCTGCTCAAAGAGTGTCCTCACATTCGAGGGGTCCAGTTCCGCATGAATTCGGAGTCGGGAATCCAGGAAGACCATCAGAACCGCTTCTTCACCGGCATGGCGAAAGCGATCCGCTCGGTGGGCCGTCCGATCTGGACCGATTTTCGCGCCAAGGGACTGCGGCCGGAGACGGTCGCGTCCATTCAAGCCGTCGGGTTCCCCACCACCGTCTCCACCAAGTTCTGGCGGGAGCACATGGGATTGCCTTACCATGGGACGCGCATCGACCCGCTCGATAAACAGCGCAGCTACCGCCGCTACGGCTTCTGGGACCTGCTCTATCAGGGCCATCCCTACGACGTTCTGTACCGCATGTGGACGTTCGGCTCGCAGAAGATTCTGCTGTGGGGCAATCTGGACTATACGCGCCGGTTTGCGGCCAGCACGCACCTCGGCGACGCGGTCGGCTTCGAGATTTTCGCGCCCTTGTCGCAGAAAGGATTCGGAAACTGGAGAGGTGGCGACTGGCGCATCTTTGCGAACCGGGAACTCGAACATTATCGCTGGGAATTCGAGCGCTATTGGGCCTATTATTTGACGTTCGGTCTGGCTACGTATTCGCCCAGTCCAAGCCAGCCGGTGCTCGACGGAGAGTTTCGGCGGCGCTTCGGGGAAGCCTCATCCGCGATGCGGGAGGCCTACGACGCGGCGGGCTGGGTGATCCCGTTTCTTACGGCCATCCGCAATCCTTCGTCGAGCAACTTCCGTTACTGGCCGGAAATGGATACCGGCGGGCTGACGGACCGCTATATCCAACTCGGCAGCGGTGACGACAATCGATTCTACCGGATCGACGAGTATGTGGCGGACACGCTGGAACGGCGGTTCTCCGCCAAGATGACACCGCAGGAAATGGCCTCGCGCCTGGACGGCTGGGCCGGCGTCATTCGGGCCGCGCTTGGACACGCTGAGCCGCTGCTGAATGAGAACCGCAAGGAGTTCGCGGCTACGCGAATTGATTTCAGCGTGCTGGCAGGGCTGGCCGAATATCACTCGCGCCGGCTGCGCTCCGCGCTAGACTATCAATTCTTCGCTCGCACAGGTGAGCGGCACTATCTGCTGAGTGCGATTGGGCACTACCGCCAGGCGGTGGAGCATTGGACCGCTATCGTGAAGTGGACCGACGGTGTCTACTACGATCACATGGTCTTCAACCGCCCTCCGGAGCAGATCGGCCACTGGAAGGACGAGCTACCCTTCTTGAAGGCGGATCTGGCGCGACTGGAGGAGATCGACCGGGTTTTCGTCAAGTCCTGTGAGCATCCGGAGCAAGCACT
>JBGPHB010000389.1:0-5397 GCA_041484155.1 Bryobacteraceae bacterium | reverse complement strand
CTGTACTCGCTCGATATCGCCAGCTTCACCATGGGCGCTGAATACGACCAGCGCGACGCGCGCGGCTTTATCAATCTGATCGGGCTGCCGATCCAGGTGCGCGCCTCCATCAAGAAGTCGGCGAAGAAGACGGTATGAAGCTCTGGGGCGGCCGGTTCGAGCAGGGAGCCTCGGAGGTGTTCGAGCGTTTTTCCGGCTCCCTGCACTTTGACCGGCGTCTGATTCATGTCGACATCCGAGGGTCACAAGCTTTCGCGAGGGCGCTGGAACGCATCGGCATTGTGACCGCGGACGAGCGTGCCGTATTGGTCGGTGCGTTGGATTCGATTGAGGAAGAGGCGCGCACACCGGCGCTTTTCGAAGGCGCGACGGACGAAGACGTCCACACGCTGGTCATCCGCAAGCTGCAGGAGCGGGTAGGCACGCTGGCGGACAAGATCCACACCGGCCGTAGCCGCAACGATCAGGTGTCTCTGGATGTGCGTCTGTGGCTGCGTGAGGAAATCGACGCCGTCGCGGGGCTGGTGCTCGATCTGATGTCGGCTCTGGTCGCGCTGGCACGCCGCGATCCCCATGCAATCGTTCCCGGCTATACCCACACGCGCCGCGCTCAGCCAGTGCTATGGCCGCACTACCTGCTCGCCTACTTCGAAATGTTCGCCCGCGATCACGAACGCTTCCAGGAAACACGCGCCCGCGTGAACGTGATGCCGCTGGGGAGCGGCGCCCTGGCCGGATCCGGTTTCCCGTTCGACCGCGAGGCCATCGCGCAAGACCTCGGTTTCGCCGCGATCACCCACAACTCCATGGACGTTTCCGCCGACCGTGACTTCGCGCTTGATTTTCTTCACGCCGCGTCCCTCACGATGCTGCACCTGAGCCGCCTGGCGGAAGACTGGATCCTGTACTCCGGCGAGGAATACGGCTGGCTCGAGTTGGGCGATGGCGTGACCAGCGGATCGAGCATGATGCCACAAAAGAAGAATCCCGATTCTCTCGAACTGATCCGCGGCAAGTGTGGCGGCGTATTCGGCGATTACACGGCGCTGTTCCTCACGATGAAGGGACTGCCGATGACTTACAATCGCGACATGCAGGAGGACAAGCCGCGTCTTTTTGACGCAGCCGACCAACTGCGCGGCTCGCTTGAAATGGCGCATGTCGTGGTTGAAACCACGCGACTGAACCCGGCGCGTCCGGCCGCCGCGGTGGAGGAGAGTTGGGCGGTCGCCACGGATGTCGCCGACGCGCTGGCTCGCAACGGCCTGCCCTTTCATCAGGCCCACAAGCTGGTCGGCCGGCTGGTGCTCGAGAGCGTGCGCGATTCGAAGAAACCCTCCGACTGGACTGCGGAGGCACTGGTCGCTTTCGACCCCGCGTTCACCGCGGAGATGGCGCGATTCCTGGTCCCCGCCGAGGGAATCCGCACCCGCGAGCTGCCCGGCGGCACCGGACCGCGCGCCGTCGCCACGGCCTTGGACGAAGCGGAAGCCCGGCTTGCAAGCCTACGCCGATGAATAAGAGCTATCGCCAGGGCCAGATCGTGAAACTGATCCGCGCGCGCCGTCTGCACACTCAGGAGGACCTGGCGCGCGCGCTGCGAGCCGCCGGCATCCCGGCCACCCAGGTAACCCTATCTCGAGACATCCGGGAACTCGGTCTGGTGAAAACGCCCGACGGCTACGCCCAAGTGTCTTCCGAGCCCGCGCATGGCCCCGACGTGGGGACGCTGGTAGGAGAATTCGTGCGTGACGTCAGGGTGGCACAGAATCTGCTGGTCTTGCGGACTCCGGCCGGGCACGCGAACGCCTTCGCCGTGGCGCTCGATCAAGCCGATTGGCCCGAGGTCACCGGCACGATCGCCGGCGATGACACCGTGCTGGTGGTAGCGCCGGATGCGAAGACCGCCGAGCGTCTGCGTACGAAGTTTCTCAAGTTCTTGCGTTGAACCCGCCCTAACGGGCGGGGTTGTCGAGACTCGTCTCGTCCCACAACTCACCAATGCATCCGACCGGGACTTGTGAAACACTGGATCAATGCGTAACGGCCAGACCGCGATCTTCGCAACATTGCTGCTGTGCGCGCCCGCATGGGCCCAATGGCTGAATTACCCGACCCCCGGAATCCCCCGCCTCCCCAACGGCAAACCGAACCTCGCCGCGCCCGCGCCGCGAACATCTGACGGCAAACCCGATCTCTCCGGACTGTGGGCCTGGGAAAACAACCGTCCCTGCCCTCCCGATGGCTGCCCCGACCAGAAAGTCGGACAGGAGTTCGTCAACCTCGGCTGGAGTCTCAAGACCGGTTTGCCATATCAACCCTGGGCCGCCGACCTCGTTAAAACCCGCAGGGCGCAAAACAGCAAGGACGATCCGCAATCGCGCTGCTTACCCAGGGGCGCGCTGAGAATCTATACCGACGGCTTGCTCAAGAAGATCCTCCAGGTTCCGGGAATGGTGGTGATCCTCACCGAACGCAACGCGACCTTCCGCCAGATCTTCACGGATGGGCGGCCGCTGCCCGTGGATCCAAACCCGTCCTGGAACGGCTACTCCTCAGGCAAATGGCAAGGAGACGAGCTGGTCATCCAGACAACCGGCTTCCGCGACGACATGTGGCTCGACACAGGAGGCAGCCCTCTGACCAGCGCTGCCAAGGTAACGGAAAAACTCCGGCGGCCCAATTTCGGAAACCTGGAAATCGAAATCACAGTGGACGATCCCAAAGCCTACACGGCCCCGTGGACCGTTAAGCTCCACCAGCCCCTCGTGGTCGATACCGATTTGCTGGATTACATCTGCCTGGAGAACGAGAAGGACTTCTCGCACTTCGTAGGAAAATAGAGATGCGGCACTCCGCTGACCGCCGCCGCCAAAGTAATCGAGCGTTTCCGCCGCCCGAGTCTCGGCAACCTGGAAATCGAAATCACCGTCGACACGGACACGCTGGAGTTCGTGTGCCTGGACAATGAAAAAGACGTCCCGCACCTGGTCGGGAAGTAACGCAGGCCCCGGCCTGCAATCTTACTGGAGTCCGGAATTCGCCGATGCCGAAAACCCTGTACATGGTGGTGGAGCACTTCAAGAACCAAGACGCCGTGCCCGTTTATCGCCGGTTCCGAGATCGCGGCCGCATGGCGCCTGAAGGCTTGCTGTACGTATCGAGTTGGGTCGACGACAAACTTGAGCTCTGCTTCCAGCTAATGGAAACCCACGATCGCGGTCTACTGGAGGAGTGGCTGGCAAAGTGGAGCGACCTCGTCGACTTCGAGGTCTATCCGGTCGTGACCTCGAAGCAGGCGGTTGACCAGATCGCTCCGCGCCTATAGTTTGCGGGCGACGCCCACACAAGCACATCTCATTTCCATGGATCGTCGCTGAATTCGGGCGTTTAGGCCCGCTTCCTCGAATCAGACCAGGCAGCCGGAGATAGCGCACCCGCGGTCGTCAGCACTGTCCTCTCCACTGTTCTCCGTGGCCTGCGTGACCGTCTCGGGGAACGCCGTCAGTCGGCACAGTGCTGAATCGCACCGATACCGGAAAGAGAGATAATAGGCAGGTGAAAGTGAAATAACCACATGACCGTCGTTGTTAAGTCCAAAGCCGCCCTAGTCGTACCGCTCAGTGTGCGGCGCCGGGCTGGCATCAAGACTGGCGACCACATCGAATTCAAGGTTTCCGGCCGGGTGATCAGCATCGTTCCAACACTGCCGTCGGCCGATGACGAGTACACGCTCGAACAGCGGCGCGTCATCGATCGTGATCTCGCGGAGGCACTGGACGACATCAAGCATGGTCGCCTGCAAGGTCCGTTTGCGAGCCACAAGGAATTCATCGCCTCGCTACACAAGGAAGCCAGGAAGCAGAGCACTAGGAAAACTAAGCGCTCGGTCCGATGAGGCTCCTCCGTACCGCGCACTTCGTCCGGAACTACAGCAAGGCGCCCAAAACAATCCAGCGGGCCTTTGACAAGCAATCGCTGCTTTTGCTCCAGGACTTGCACCATCCATCGCTACGTGCAAAAAAGTACGATGAGGCGAACGATCTGTGGCAGGCGAGGGTGAATCGCGATTGGCGGTTCTACTTTACGATCAAGGACGACACCTACATTATTACGAGCATCATTCCACACCCGAAATGAGGCCTCTTTTTGTGCGGGCACGGGACCTCGCGCGACGCTGAAGCCAAGAACCGCAACGCCGATCAAGTGAACCCCAGCAAAAGCGGATACTCTGGTTCCGTGCTGAACCCCGCGGGAAAAGCCCTCTGGTATATCGAAAGCCACTTCGCGCAGGAGATCACGCTCGAAGACGTCGCCAACATTGCCGGCGTGTCCCGCTGCCACATGTCGCGAGTCTTCGGCATCGCCACCGGCCAATCGATCACGCGTTACGTGCGTAGCCGCCGCCTGACGGAAGCCGCCCGATCTCTTGCCAACGGCGCGCCGGATATCCTGACGGTCGCCCTGGACTGGGGATACGCCTCTCACGAGGCATTCACGCGTGCGTTTCGCGATCAGTTCGGTCTCACGCCTGAAATGCTTCGCGCGCAAGGCAATCTGAAAAACATCGAACTCATGGAGCCAATCAAAATGGATGAAACACTGCTGACAAACCTGGACCCGCCGCGCTTTGTGAACGGCAAGACACTGCTGATCGGCGGCTTGAGCGAGCGCTACAGCTCGGAGACCAGTGCGGCAATCCCCGCCCAGTGGCAGCGCTTTTCGCCCCACTTGGGCCATATCCCCGGACAGGTCGGCCGGACCGCCTATGGCGTGCTCTGCAACGGCGACGACGCAGGTAACACGGAATACATCTGCGGTGTCGAGGTGTCCGACTTTTCCCGGCTTCCCTCGGAATTGAGCCGTTTGCGGATTCCTGAACAAAAATATGCGGTGTTCTTCCACCGCGACCACATTTCCATGATTCGGCGAACGTGGTTCACCATTCTTAACAAGTGGCTGCCGGAATCGGAGCTCGAGGCGTCAGACGGACCGGAATTCGAGCTTTATGGTGAGAATTTCGACCCCGTGACCGGAAAGGGCGGCGTCGAGATCTGGATACCGATCAAAAAGTAAAGCGCACCGCTTCTCACGGAGCGGGAGAACGAAGAGACGAGCGCTGGGGGCCGTAAGGGGTGCGATAGACCGTCGCTCACGCCCCTCTTGCTCCGCTCTCCATCGAGCGAGCCTCTGCCGACGCCAACAACTCACCAAGTTTGTCATAGCTCTCCGCGGCGCCGTGCTCCATGCCGGATTTGATGACCGCGTCACGAACCTCCCGCGAGGGGTAGAGCACAGTGGCGGTGAGGGTTGTCTTGCCTTCCTGCTCGACGAACACGGCGGTTACCTGCGACTCACCCGGGTAGTCGTCGAACGACTCCATGTGGACGGAGCGCT
>JBGPHB010000388.1:0-5402 GCA_041484155.1 Bryobacteraceae bacterium | reverse complement strand
TCCTTCACCCGCACGCGAACGGTCCTCGATCCGCTGACGGAAATATCGATTCGCGTCGCGTCCCCGTGCTCTACTGCCTCGCCCAAGGCCGTCGCAGCCGCTTCGTACAGTGCGACGGCGGCTTCGACCGGCAGACGCGCCGAGGTGCTAAAGGCGAGACGAATCTTTCCAAGGAATTTCAGGCCGTGTGACTCCACCAGGCTGGCCAGTGCGTTCTTGAATCCGGCCCGATACACCGGAGAAGGGTTCAACTCCTGGCTCAGCGCGCGCACCCGCTCCATAGCGTCGTCGAGCGCCTCCATTACTTCGTGTACGCGTTCGGCGGCATCCGGAAAATCCATGCGCAGAAGCTGAAGGCGCAGGCCGGCGGCCGAAAGCAGCGGGCCAATGTCGTCGTGCAGCACTCGACCGGCCTGCCGCTGTCCGGCGGCGGCGCGAACCAGGGCTTTGGCTAGATCGTCGGCAACGGCGCGCTGTGGCATTACTAACCATTCCAATCTACACGTTACACTGAGCGAATGCGCGCGCTCGACCGGCTGGCGGAGTTGAAAGGCCAATTTGGCCGCGAAGCCGCGGCGCGGGCGGCCGCGCTTCTACAGGGGTTCCAACGCGCCCGGCTGCGCGACCCTCACGATCTGATTCGCCTGCACGAGACGGTCCTGTTCCTGCGGGCTTATCCGCAGAGCCCGCGCGTTCTGCGCCTGGCCGACCAAATCCTGTTTTCCTTCGGCGAGCGGATCCGTGACCGGGAAGCCTTCGAGGACCCGGAGATCTCCGGCATCGCCGGCACTTCGCTCTCCACTAATTTCAGTTATGAGATCGCCCGGAGTCTGGTCGCTCGCCACGGCCGGTCCATCGAAATCGACTGGGAAAACTACGCACACGCCGACCGCTTGGGGCCGGTACTTGCGCGGCTGATTCCGCTCGCCGGGGAGGACTGGACCGTCGAACCCCACGTGGATTGGCGGCGATGGTTCGAGTCGGCGCGCGGGAACGTCAAATGGCTGCTCGACTCGGTGGAGCCCCAGTTGTACGATTTGCTTGAAGTGCCATTGCGCTGGGAGCTGGGCGATTCCGCGGCTACGCGCTCACGCACGCGAATCCGGAGGAAGGATGTCTTCTACCACCGGGGGCGGCTCTTGAAACGCAGCGACGTCTCGATTGAGGGCGAGCTTTCCACACCCAGACTGATCGTGAGCAAACTGAAGCAGGCCGGGAAACTCCTGGATGTCATCGTGGATACTTCGTCGGTCCGCTACCGCGAGTTGTGGGGATTCACGCATCCGGACGCACGTCATGTTTATCACGCCGACCTCGGGCGCGGGCTCGACATGTACTTCTTCGGCGTGCCTCCGGAGTGGCGGCTCCCGATGCGAGCCTACCACGGTGGAATGTTTTTCAAAAACGGCGTGCCGATCGGTTACGTGGAAGGGCTCTCGCTGTTTGAGCGGATGGAGGTTGGATTCAACCTGTATTACACGTTTCGCGAGGGCGAGACGGCGTGGCTCTACGCGCGCGTCTTGAAGCTCTTTCGCGAGCGGCTGGGGGTGACGTGCTATACGATCGATCCATACCAGCTCGGGCACGAGAACGACGAGGCGATCCAGTCGGGCGCGTTCTGGTTTTATCGCAAGCTCGGTTTCCGTAGCGGCTCAGAGCAAATTGAGCGCCTGGTGATCCGCGAAGAGGCACGCATTGCGGCGAAGCCCGGCTACCGTTCTCCTCTGGCGACGCTGCACAGGCTCGCTGAGGCTCCTCTGGTTTACGGCGGAGGGCACGAATGGGATCGATTCCAGGTTCGCAACCTCCGTTCCAGGAAATTGGAGTTGTCCGGCGAGATCATCCGGGCCAAGCGCGCACCCGAGGAAACCCGCTATTTGCGGCTGCTCCAACGCGACCAGAAACTGCGCGCTGCGGTGCTTCGGCTGGGGTCAGTATGATAGCCTGACCTTGTTTTATGTCCACTCCGAACGAATCCCCCATCCGCCTCTCCAATGCTTTGAAGTGGACCATCGCAGCGGTCGCCGCTCTCGGCTTTCTGGTCGACATCTACGCGATTCTAGTCGCTCCGCTGATTCTTCAGCCCGCGCTCCTCGAATTGGGGAACCTCAGGCCTGGCACGCCCGCTTATCGCGACTGGGCGGCCTATCTGTTTTGGATTCCGCCGCTGGCCGGAGGATTCTTCGGCCTGATTGGCGGGTACATGACGGATCGTATCGGGCGGAAGAGAATTCTGGTTTGGACGATCATCATCTACGTGATATCGGCGGTGGCCGCCGGCTATTCCACGTCGCTCTACTGGCTGCTGGTGTGGCGCACGCTGAGCTTCATCGACGCGTGCGTGGAGTTTGTGGCTTCGGTGGCGTGGCTGGCGGAGGTGTTCACCGAACCGAAGACGCGAGAGAGGGTTCTTGGATGGACGCAGGCGTTTTCCTCGCTCGGTGGAGTGCTGGTTTCGCAGGCGAACTATCTGGCCAATCACTTTAGCGTGTCGCTGCCGCAGATCTACAACGGGCACTCGGCGTGGCGTTACACGCTGATGTCGGCGGCGATACCGGCGATTCCGCTGGTAATCGTCCGGCCGTTCCTGCCCGAATCGCCGCTGTGGAAGCGAAAGAAGGACGCAGGCACGCTGAAGCGTCCGCACTTCTCGGAGTTATTCCAGCCGGCCTACCGGAGAACGACCATCGTCACTTCGCTGTTATTCGCCTGCGCCTACGGCGCCGCCTTCGGCGCGATTCAGCAGGCGCCGCAGATTACACCGGGGCTTCGGGAAGTAGTCAGCATGGCGCCGCAGGTCCGTGGCGAAACGGTGGCGAAGGTGCAGCAGATGCAGGAATGGGGCGGGCTCGCCGGGCGCATCGCGCTGGCCCTGTTGGCGGTGGTCATCGTGAGCCGCAGAGCGCTCCTGCGCGTCTTCGTCCTGCCGGGATTGTTCATCGTCCCTTTCATCTTTTTCTATCCGGCGACGCATAGCCTCGAGCTGTTCAGGTACGGAATGTTCCTGGCCGGATTCTTCACAGTGGCGCAGTTGAGTTTCTGGGGGAATTATCTGCCGCGAGTCTATCCCCTGCATCTGCGCGGCACGGGCGAAGGTTTTTCGGCGAACGTCGGCGGGCGCATGCTGGGGACGTCGGCGGCTTATGTCACCACGCACCTGGCGGGCGCGATGGGCGGCACGACGCCATCCATGAAGCTCGCGTATGCGGCGTCGGCGGTGGCGTTGTTTGTTTATGCGCTGGCGATGATCTTGAGCTTCTTTCTGCCGGAGCCGCCCAAGACGTTGGAGGATTGAGGCGTCAAACCCGGACAAGCTCGACGCCAGTGTGGCGCGAACACTCGTGTTTGCCACGTTCGCACTCTTGCGAACGCTTGGCCTTGCGTTCACATGATTGTGAACGTGGCTCGCACGAGTGCGCGCGCCACATCATCTTCCGGAAGACGCTGCTGGTTTCGGCAAGAATCCCACTGCGTGCGTACTGGGCGCGCACTGCCAAGCATTGCCGGATTGCATCCCCAAGATTTGCCTCCGCTTCAGCTTCAGAACGACTTTGGCTTACGCACCCGGGGATGGAGGGGCAGTCCGCGATGTACATCCCGTCTTCGTGGGAATTTTACATCCGATACCGGTCGCGTCTTCCATAGCCGCGCCGACGCGCAATAGCAAATCCTCCTGACCCGACCCGGCCACGATCTGCAAACCGATCGGCAGCCCGGCTTTCGTGAATCCGCACGGAAACACCAGGGCAGGGACGCCCAGCAGGTTGATGCCGCGCATCAGGCGGGTCGCCGCCAAACGCACATCCTCTGTGTCGGGGCCGATCTGCACTGTAGTCTGGCCAATCTTGGGCGCATGGACGGGTGTGGCGGGAGTGAAGAGGCAATCGACCTCGGTCCAGAGCCTGGCGAATTCGCCGGCGAAGATGCGGCGGAGGCGTTGGGCGTCGAGGTAGTCTGACGCCGCGATGAGCCTGCCCTGGTCCAGAAGAGCCAGCACGTCTGCGCCGAAATCGGCGCGGCGGTCGAGATGCGGACGCAGGATCGCCACCGCCTCGGCAAGCTGCAGAACGCGTCCCACAACGTTTAGGGCATCCATGTCGGGTACCCGAACCTCTACAATGCGAGCTCCCAGCGCTGCCGCTGTCTGGATGGCGGTGCGAACCGCGCCCGCCACTTCAATATCGATCCGGTCGAAGTAGAAGTTCACGGGCAGCCCGATGCGAACCCCGCGAATGTCGACGTTCGGCGGGGGAACATAGCCGCTCGGATTTTCGACCATCGCGTGGAAGGAAACAGCAGCATCGCGCACGGTGCGCGCCAAGGGGCCGACGTGATCGAACGTAAGGCTCAAGGGCAGCACGCCGTGGCGGCTCACGCGCTCATACGTCGGTTTCAGTCCGACGATCCCACAGAACGAGGCTGGGATGCGAATGGATCCGCCCGTATCGGTCCCGGTAGCCATCGGAACCAAGTCCGCTGCCACGGCCGCGGCCGAACCGCCGCTGGAGCCGCCGGGAATTCGCCCCAAATCCCACGGATTGTGGATCGCACCGTAGTGCGGATTGTTCGAGGTAATGCCGTAGGCGAGCTCGTGCAGGCCGGTCTTTCCCACGAGAACCGCACCGGCGTCGTTGAGCTTGGTGGCGACCACGGCGTCTTGATCGGGAACGAAGCCGGCGAAGATTTTGGAGCCGGCCGTGGTCAGCACTCCCTTGGTCTGGATCAGGTCCTTGTGGGCGAAGGGGATGCCGTGGAGTGGGCCGCAGTCGACGCCCTGGGAAAACTCGGCATCCATGGCCGAGGCGCGAGCGCGGGCGGAGTCTTCGATCACGGTGATGAAGGCATTGAGCTCCGGATTGGCGCGGGCGATGCGTTTGAGCGAATCGTCCGTCAGCTCAGCTGAGCTAACTTTCTTTGCCCGGAGCGCGGCGGCAGCTTCGAGGATGGTCATGCGGTCCAAGGGTCCGTCTCCGGAGGAATCGAGCGCTGGAGCGGCCGGAACGCGGCTTCCAGGGCTTCGAGTAACGGCGCGATCTTTTCGATATCGGCGGCTGGAATCGGCGGGTCCGCCGCTTCTGCAATTTTTTTCCAATCCGTCATTCTGGCTCCTGTAATCCGGTCTGGCAGGCCACTCCGTTAGGCCTCCTCGCGAACCCCGCCGTAACGGGCGGGGCTTTGTCGTAGGCTTACAACACTCCGCAAGCCCTGCCCGTTAGGGCGGGGTTGAAACGTTCGCTTACGCCACTGGCTCTCGGTCATTCTACAATTGAAGTGATGCTCGCCACCGAAAGACGCGGAGCGGCCACTCCGCTTACACACCTGAGCGAAGAAGAATCGATGTTCCAGACCACCGTGCGGAAGTTCGCCCGGGAGCGCATTGCGCCGCACGTGCGCGAGATGGA
>JBGPHB010000387.1:0-5411 GCA_041484155.1 Bryobacteraceae bacterium | reverse complement strand
CGCCGGATGGAAAAAAGACGCCGCGGGCCGAGCTGAAGGAATTGCAAGTGACGTACGACCCCAATAGCCAGCCGTCGCACTCGGTCGAAAATCTGGGCAAGGTGGTGTATCAGGCGTACCGCGTTGAGCTCAAACCGACGACGACCATCGCAAAACCCGTCCGCTAGCCGTGGGGCAGCCAGTCATGGCGGCGAGCCGGCCTCCAGGCCGGCTTTCTTGTTCCGGTGCGACAGAAAAAAGGCGGCTTGCCGGCAAGATTGCCCGCCCCACCTGTTGCAGCAATGTCTTCGTGCGGCTATGCTGCTTTGTACTAATCGAGCTGCGAAGAATTGACCGCGTACATTTCCGACCAGAACCCCGCCCTGACGGGCGGGGCTTTCGAAACTGCCGGCAAGCCCCGCCGGTTAGGGCGGGGTTCCCCCGGGCCAAGAAAGCCGGCCCGGAGGCCGGCTCGCAAGCTGGAAGCTCGCCCCACAAGCTTGATTTGGAGTAACCTTACAGGGACCACTAACGATACAAGGACCACTATGATGCGGGTTATCTGCTTGGCTGTTGTGGCCGTTACATCCGTGCGCGCGCAATCGTTGGATCCACTCGTAGCCGATCCGCAGCACTACCATTTGGAGCTTGAGAACCCGTGGGCCCGGGTCATTCGCGAACAGATGGCGCCGCACGACAAGATGCCGATGCACCAGCATCCGGCGCCCGGGTCGGTGATTGTCTTTTTAACCGACCGGCACAACCGGCTCACGTCTCAAGCCGGCGCGAGTCAGGAATTGCGCGATCACGCCGGAGACCTCATGTGGTCGCCAGCCAGCACCCATCGGAGCGAGAACCTCAACGATGCCCCGTTTGAGGGTCTTCAAATTGAGCCAAGGAGGCCGTCGAACGGCGGGCCGCCACCATTCTCAGGCGGGAAGCTCGACGCCACCGTGGTCGATCCCCAACACTATCACGTGGAGCTGGAGAACGAGTACGTCCGGGTGATCCGCGTCAGCATCGGACCCCGCGAAAAGCTGCTCATGCATACACACCCTGCCACCGGCGCCGTCCTTGTGCATCTGACCGATCAAACCATGAGGCTGACACTCTCTGACGGCACGATTCGCGACAGTAACTACGCCGCGAAACAGGTCCGCTGGGTGGCGCCCGGGATGGCCCATCAAGACGAAAATCTCAGCGACGCTCCCTTGAGGTTCATCCGGATTGAGCTGAAACTCGCGGTCGATCGGCAATCGCGATCTAAGTGACGCCGGCCCGCTGCGCGTCCAGAATCGGCTACTTCGTAATCGCAAGCTTGTCGAACGGCCTTACGCCTTCGATCGACACCGTGACACTGTTCACCGATTCGGGGACGATATATTTGGCCCACACTTCAATCGTCTGCTTCGGGCGAATCACGACGTATTGATCCGGCTGTCCATTGCGCGATGCGACGGGCCGGCGGTCGGAGTCTCGGGAGACCGCAAACTTGATCTGCTTTACTTCATCCAGCAGATAGCTCTCTGTGGAGAGCCGGTATGGATCGATCCAGCCACTCCGCTGGCTGGTCAACTGCTTGGGCTGGTTGCCTTCATTGCGATAACGCCAGCGCGCCGTAACCACCGTCGGCGAGTCGCGCTTGAGTTCCAAAAACTCGACCTTCACCCCACCGGCTTCGTGGTCGGCGGAGGCCAGAATCTTCTCCTCCTGATAAGCCATCGCGGGGAGTATTCCAGATAAGACCCAAACGGCGCATAAGCCGCGCATACGCCCTCCTCTGTTTCCCGCCATTCATACTACTACAGCAGTCCCTTGAAAGCGATTGACACATTCACGGTATTGCCATTAGAGTGAAATGCAGCGATGCCAACCACGCGGCGCGATTTTCTCATGCGGGTAGGGGAAGCGGGGGGATTTAGCGCTGCCTTCGCGACGATGCAATCGCTGGGGCTGATGCCCGTGGCAGCGTCGGCGGCGTCCGTGCCGGATCTGCCGGCCGATGCCGGCAAGGGCGTGAAAGTAGTGGTGTTGGGCGGCGGTATCGCCGGTTTAGTCTCGGCTTACGAAATGGGCAAGGCCGGGTTCCAATGCACCGTTCTGGAGGCACGCGAACGTCCCGGCGGCCGCGTCTGGACGGTGCGCAGCGGGACGACCGTCGAGTTTACCGATGGCCCCAAGCAAACCGCCAGCTACGGGAGAGACAACTACTTCAATGCCGGCGCCGCGCGGATTCCCTCCATCCACAAGACCATGCTGGGCTATTGCAAGGAGCTCGGCGTGGAGCTCGAAGTCGAAATCAACAGCTCGCGCAGCACGCTACTTGTGAACGATCAGGCTTTTGGAGGGAAACCTGTCGAACAACGGCAGGCGATCAATGACACGCGCGGACACGTAGCCGAGATGCTGGCCAAGTGCGTGATGCAGGGCGCCCTGGATCAGGAACTGACCGCGGAAGATCGGGAGCGGATGCTGGGCTTTCTGCGTGTGTATGGCGACCTGGCGAGCGGACTCGATTACAAAGGCTCCGAGCGCGCGGGTGTGGCGCGTCCCCCTGGGGCAGGCCCCGACGCAGAGGAACTGCGCCGGCCGCTCGATATGCACGCGCTGCTGGATGCCAACTTTTGGAATGGCGTGCTCTTCGAGGAGGGACTCGATTACCAAGCCACCATGTTCCAGCCCAACGGAGGCATGGATCGCATTCCCTATGCTTTCGCCAAGAAGCTGGGCAAAGTAGTGCAGTACCGTTCTCCGGTAAAGGAGATCCGCAAGACGGCGAACGGAGTCAAGGTAATTTACTCGCAGCGAGGGGCGGACCATGTCGCCGAAGCGGACTACTGCATTTGCGCGCTGCCGGTGAGCATTCTCCAATCGATCCCCAACGACTTCTCGCCACGGATCAAGCAGGCGATCGAGGGCACGCGTTACGGCGACAGCTACAAGATCGCCTGGGAGTCCAAGCGATTCTGGGAGACGGACTTCAATATTTATGGCGGCATTTCCTGGCTGACCAGCGGGCCGGTGGGTCTGGTATGGTATCCGAGCGGGCGCCTGTTCAGCGACACGGGTGTCGTGCTCTCCGGCTACGGGCCGGAGAGCAACACCGAGTTCGGCAGACTCGCGAGCGTGGAGGCGAAGCTGGCGGCATCGCGAGCCGCCGTGGAGAAACTGCATCCCGGCTACGGCCGGGAACTGGGCAAGCCGATTTACGTCAGTTGGGGAAAGATCCCGTACAACCTCGGTTCATGGGTCGGGAACTCCCCCCGAGGACCCGGCGATGAAGGATACTACGGCGGCCCGTACAAGGAATTCATCCAGCCGGATGACAGGTATTATTTCGCGGGCGACCATTGCAGTCACATCAACGCCTGGATGGAGGGTGCGGCGCTGTCGGCGCATCGCGCGCTGACGTTGATTAGCGAGCGGGTGAAGACGGACAAAGCGCGAAGGCTGTAGCGCACTCTTGCGGACGCTTTGGCAGCGCGTTCACAAAAGTGTGAACGTGGCACGCAAAAGTGCGTGCGCCACGTCTTAGCGCTGGGCTTTCACCTGCACGCCGGTCACGCCGCTCTTGGCGTTCTCTTCTGAAAAGAAGCCGACTCCACCATGTTGGAGCCTCGGCTCGGACCAGGTATCCACGAGCTGGTCTTGCACCTTCAGTGCAAAATTGGCGCCGTGAACATCCACGCGCACGCGATACAGAGTGTCTGGCCGCGCCTGCATGCTAATGGGTATCGTCACTCGGTTCTGGATTTGTCCATTGATGACGGCATAGCGCGCGACAGTGATGGTCCGGAATGCGCCGGGTTTCATCAAGGTCAGTTTCACGGCGTAATAGTTGTCAGAGTCGGCGGCGCGGACAACCCAGGCTAGCGATTTCTTGTCGATCGTTCCCAGAAACTGCATTTGATAGTCGGCGAGGCCTATGGACGGGCGATAGAGCGCCAGCTTGCCAGGATGCGCGAAACCAGCCGCATCGACGGACCACGACGGGGCAGGAGTCCAGTTGCCCAGACCGGCTCGGAAGTCTTCGTCGAGGGCGGGTTGGTGCGCCTGCGCCAAACTCTGGTTGACCGCGTGGTTGAGACGAAGTGCTGTTGCACCGATCATTGGCAGAGAAACGTAGAGCGTCAGCACGGCCAGGGCGGAAATCGCAAGCGCCAGGAGTGGCTTTCGAGACCGCGTCCCCAGATCGACGGCCGCTCCGCGGAGGTTCGCCCAGAACAACGGAAAGTCAAACGTGGGCGCCGGGCGCGCGCGCCGCGGGATATCTCGGGGCCGCAGGCTCGGCTTCGAGGTTGGATACATTTCGTCAACGGAGTCCTGGATCCGCGACCAGGCTTCGGCGTCGAAGCCGGTGGACCCGCCGTCAGTCTTGGTTTCAAGGCGTTCAAGAGTCTCAAACAGTACGCTCATAATTCATCCTCGCCACTGCATAGAGAATGTTATCGTGCAGCTCTGAGACGTATCTCTGCTTAGAAGTACTACGAGTACTGGAACTAGGCGGCGCCGGAGGTACCGATTCCTGCTAGGGGTCTGCGGCGCGTAGTGTTTAGTTACGGCTGGCTCGAATTTCGCCGGTTTTGCGAAATTCGAGCCAGTCCCCTTTTGCGCATCTGGATAATCGTTAGTCTAGCAGCCCCTGGTAGAAGTCTCACGCTTCCGGAAACGCAGGCGAAACCGCCTACGCCACCACGGCAGATCAACAGTTTGCGAAGCCGGTGGGGCAGGCGGTTTCGCCTGCCTGACTTCTGCCACCGGCTCCTAGGGAGCTCGCCAGCCGCTGGCGACCTGGCTGGGGGGAGGAGGCCTGCGCAGGGACTTCCTCTTGTGGGCCGCCTCTCGCTCCGCGGCGCAGTTTTTTGCGTGCAGGAGCATCTCCTCTTCGGTGAACGTCAGTGTGCGTTCCTGCTCGCCTTCGAGACGCCGCTCCAGGAGTCCCCGGCACAACAGCGGGAGTTCCTGCACGCGAATGCCGTGTCTTCGACTCAGGTCCAGGTCGGCTCTGACTGTAAACTCCGTCCGCGTACGGTCCGCTTCAATGCCTTCGAACGCGAACACGCGGAATCCAGTATCTGGAGTGAAGCCCGTTAGAACGTATTGCATCTTTTGTACTCCTTCGGTCACTCTCATTCGGCTCTCCATGGGTTGCGCGACGACTGCCGGTTATAGGTGGGCTCGTATTCGAGAACCAGGCGATCCTGGCGGGCCATTCGCCTCGCCTCATCGCAAACTTCGAAGACAAACCCCGTTGGCATGAGCGACGTATCGAGCTTCTGCAAGTGCGCTAGCAGCGCGCCTTGTATGTTGCCGGTCTGGCCGATGTAAATCCACTCGCGCGCGTTGGAGATTCCGTAAACCCCCGACGCGATGGGCGCGTAGGTTTGGACCGCCAATGACATAAGCGGCCGCGGAATGAGCTGGTCAAAGGG
>JBGPHB010000386.1:0-5414 GCA_041484155.1 Bryobacteraceae bacterium | reverse complement strand
GAAAAACGAAGGCTTGAATCGGGCCGAGTGCGCGGCAGCCGCTGATGTGAACGCGGTCTGCCAGTTTTTCAAACAATACGCGAGCGGCAGCGTCCGATTGCTCGAAAATAGGGTCCTTCGTGGCACTTGCTCCGTAGCCTTGAAAGGACGCGAACATCGGGACGTAAACTCGCGTCAGTAGATAGTAGAGGCCGAAATCATAGTGGCGGAGCAGTTGAAACCTGCCGCGGCAGAAGGCCATCAACTCGTCGTAGTCGAAGAACAGGTTGTGCCAGTGTTGCGGAATTGGCGCCATCTGGAATTCCGCGCGCAGGTCGTTCAACGCCTGGAATGCATCGTTCGTGTTTTCGATCATAATGTAGCGGCCGCCCGGCTTCAACATGCGATGGATATTCAGCAGGCCCCGGATTTGCTCCTCCCAAGATCCGAGGTTGATGAGGAGACGCTGCGTAACGATGACGTCGAATTCAGCAGCGGGCAAAGAACTGTCCCGAACGTCTCCGCCGCGGATGGAAACATTCGACAGCCCGGACTCCCGCACGGCTTGCTGAGCCTTACCTCTTAGACGTTCCGAGCGTTCGATTCCCACGCAGGTAGCGACGCGGCCGGCGTATCGGACCGTCGCCTCCCCGTTTCCGCAGCCGATGTCAGCAAGAACGTCAGTAGGCATCAGGTGTCCGCACACGGTTTCAATTTCAATCTGGTGAAGATTCTTGTCGATGATCGAGACGGTGGAGGGATCCTCCCAGTAAGCCCTTACTTTGGAATCGAAATCGGGATTCATCTTCCTTCCGTGGCCGCCTTAGGGAGCAACGCTCGAATCTCGGCGCAAACCGTCTCCACGTCATCATCTGACAGCGTGAAAGAAGAAGGCAGCCACATCGCTTTCGCGGCCTGCCTGCTGCTATTGGGGAACGCATCACAGGATTGCTGGTAGGGCGCCTGCGTGTGCAACGGATACCAAAAGCGCCTGCCGTGAATTCCTCTGGCGGCGAGACCGTCGTAAAGTGCGTCACGATTTTCAACCAGGGCGTCGGTCCACTGCGGAAGTTCGCCGAAGTCGAGGCTAAAAGGCAGCACCTTGATTCCGGCGGCGTTTTGCAATCGTCGCGCGTAGCCGCGGTAAATGCTCCTCATCTTTTCGATTCTCGGTGTCAGCTCCTTGAGCTGAGCCAATCCAACCGACGCCTGGAGATCCGTGAACTTGAAGTTGTAACCGACGCTGACGTGAGTGTCGTCTCCGCCGGTGCCTCGTGCCGGGCGTCCCTGGTCCTTCAGTTCCCGGAGCCGGGCATGCAGACGGTCATCGTCGGTCGCGACCAGCCCGCCTTGTCCCGTAGTGATCGTCTTATTGGGCGACAAGGAGAAACATCCCGCCACGCCGAACGTCCCCAGGTATCTGCCCTGATGTTTCGATAGGAACGCTTCGGCCGCGTCTTCGACGACCAAGAGAGCATGCCGGCGAGCAACATCTTGAATGCCGTCGAGGTCAGCAGCGCGACCGCTGATATGCACCGGAACGATCGCTTTCGTGCGACTGGTGATGGCCCGCTCCGCGCTCTCCGGGTCCAGGCAAAGGGTATCGGGGTCAACATCGACCAGTACCGGTCTGGCGCCGGTCATGGTCACGGCGTTGGCGGTGGCGATGAACGTGATATCCGGCACGATGACCTCGTCGCCGGCTCGCACGTCGATCCCCGCTAACGCCAGAAATATCGCCGCCGTTCCGCTGGTGGTGGCGACGACATGCTTGCAGCCGAGCAGCCCGGCTACTTGCGTCTCGAACTGCGTGGTCATTTCTCCGTCATTCAAAAACCCGCTGTCAATGACCCTGGCAAGCAGGGATTTTTCCTCAATCCCAAAGCGCGGAACCCAAAATTGGATGTCTCGGTTCAATTCATTCCTCTAAGCACTCACCGGCGTCAGCCGTCCCCGCAGCACCGCGAGGAGCAGCACGGCCAAGTGGAGCGCATGATCGAACTTCCCTTCCGTGATCTGCCGGATGAGATCGCGCGCATCGCAGCGCACCAGCGAGACTCCCGCCTCTCGATCCACCGGAGTTCGCATCTCGGTTGCCCCGTCCGCATAGAAGCACCAAAGCTTGTTGCCGAGCCGTCCAGTGTCCGGCACGAGAGAGCCCAAAAGCTCGAACTTCTCCGCCTCGTAGCCGGTTTCCTCCGCAAGCTCGCGTCTTGCCGCCGCCTCCGGTGATTCGCCCTGCTCCACATGCCCGCTGGGCAGTTCGAGCGTTTCCGCGCCCACAACTGGCCGAAACTGCCGCACGAGAAGAAACAATCCTTCGGCGGTCGCCGCCAGAACCGTCACGTAGTCGCTGGTCTGCAAAAGATAATACGGCGAGTCGGAGTCCTGGATCTTTCTCGCCAGAATGTCAAACCACGGCACCGAAAAAACAACTCTATCATTCATTTGTTAGTCTGGGATGCTGGCGAAAGTGGTTTTAGGAGACGTTTCGACCGATGCGCCCAGGACCTCAAGGACGGATCGCCCGGGAATTGATCCATTGCGGATCATGACCGCATTTGCCGAGCCGTGGCTGATTCGCACGAATACGGCGACGCGGCCGTCGAACGTCGAGATCAACCGCTCGTTGCTTATACTATCATCCGCGAATAGCGCGACGCTGACTTGGCCGCGCTGAACCCGAACATCAAGCTTCACCCAATACCAACGGTCCACATCCGCGCAAGCCGCCGGATTCAGCGGGATTTGCGCGGCGTAGGCCCAGGGCGCTTCTCCCGTCCTTACACAGAGCGTGCCCTCGCGCTCCACTGCCGCTCCTTCCCAGTGGGAAAAGGAATGGATCTCATCCAGGGATAGTATTCCGTCGACGGTCTCAGTCTCACGGTCGGGCGCCTCAGGCTGGGCGTGCCGTTTTGTGGCGAATCGACCTGAGGAAGGATCTATCTCAAACGCTCCGGTTTTCTTGGCCAGTCTTGACAGGCGAGCGGATTGCGGATCAAATCCCGCCGCTTGGGCGCACCACTTGAAGAAGGCCGGCGAGGCGCCCTCAATTTGGAACACGCTCTCGGCCGCCCAGGTCAGAATGCCCGCACTGGCCGTCCTGCGCAGCTCGTCGGTTTCCGGCCCGCCGCCCCGAGCATGCAAGAACCGGTTCAGTAAGGAGAGCTTCTCGGCACAATAGCCGTTGTAACTCTCGGCGCGATATGTCGCGCTGACGCGGTCGCAGCGAGCCACAACGATCGGTTCGGGGATCCGGATGATTTCGTCGGGCCCGAACCTGCTTCCGATGCGAATCCAAAACTCATAGTCGGGGCAAGCTTTTGCGTCCTCATCGTAGTACAGGTCTCGACCAATCTTTTCCCGGCTGAGAAATGCGGCGCAAGCCGGAACGACGATCTCGTTCCTGAGGACACCTGTCAAATCGAAGGGCGGCGGGAAAAAGACCTGGACGGTCCGATCGTCGGCATCCGCAAGACGGGCTGCGCCATAGACCACGGCCGCGCCAGGATATGTCGCGAACCAGCTCGCGCCTTTCTGGAGTGCGTCATCGTCCAAATACTCGTCGCACGCGATAGGAAGCACGATTTCGCCGTGCGAGCGGGCAACACCACGGTTGTACGCCTGGCCGACGCCATTATCGGGCTGCGAGACAATATCGATCTTCGGCAGGTCTTGGATCGATCGGAGGTACTCCAATGTTCCGTCCGTCGATCCACCGTCCTGAACAACCACTTCAAAGTTGCGGTGGGTCTGCCGGCGCAATGCCTCAATCGCTTTATGGAGCTGTGGAAGCCCGTTTTTCACGGCCAGCACGAGCGAGATGAGAGGCATTCTCACGGTGGGGATCCGATTGCTTCGGTGCCTGGGAACGTCACCGATGGCGTCAACAATTGCGGTCAATTCTACCGGCTCTACGACCGGGCGAATGTGTTGGCCATCGGTCTCATGCTAGCAGAAGAGCATAATCTAAAGTATGCGGCTCGCGCTTGCGTTTGGCATCTGCTCGGTGGCTTTCGCGCAGACCCCCGACGAGATTGTCCGCAAATCTGTGGGCCGCGATCTCGTCAACTTCGAGCGCCTCAAGAACTACACCTACACTGAGCGCGACGAGTCCAGAGCCTACGATAAACACGGCAAGCTCAAAAAGACCGAGGTTGAGACCCACGAGATTCTCATCCTGGGAGGACGCGACTACGCTCGTTTGATAGGCAAGGACGACAAGCCGCTGCCGGAAAAAGAGGCACGCAAGGAACAACAAAAGATGGACCAGGAGCTCGGCAGGCGTCAGCACGAATCCGCGGCCGACAAAGCGAAGCGCGAAAGGGAGCGCCAGGAGCAGCGCAAATTCCTGAATGAGCTGCCGGATGCGTTCACGTTCCGTCTGACCGGGGAAGAAACCGTCAGTGGTAAGGCGGCATGGGTGCTTACCGCCGAGCCGAAGCCCGGCTATCAGCCAAAGGACCGCCTCGCCAAGGTCATTACCAAGCTGCGCGGCAGGATCTGGATCGACAAGGCGGAATACCAATGGGTCAAAGTAGATGCTGAAGCGGTCTCCAGAATGTCGTTCGGTCTCCGCATGATACAAATCGAGCCGGGCGCGACGGTTCATTTCGAACAGACGCGAATCAATGACGAGATATGGCTGCCGGCAGCCGCGCGAATCTACGTGAACGCTCGCATCGCGCTTTTCAAGCAACTGCACAGCGAGGTCGATATCGTGTTCCGCGATTACAAGAAGTTTCAGGCCGATTCACACCTCGTGGACGTCGCGGAGCACTCTACAACCGAACCGTGACCGCCGCGGCTGGTTGGGGCCCGCTCCATAACTGTCGCGGTTCGGTATCGGCATCTGCGCAATCAGCCACTACCCGAACCGCGACCGTGAGGGAGCGGGCCAAAAATCACCTAAACTCCATGCCTCTCACCACCCCATCGGAATTTGGACCCCGCGTCTTTGATGCGGCATAGTCTATCCTGACCGTGCTTGGCCGTTGCGGGCCGCAGGTAAACTCGGAGGGCGCATTGCGCATCAACACGCGAGACGGATCTGGAATCGTGAGTGTCAGACGCCCTCCCGCGGCGTCCACAAGAATTCGTGTCCCCGTGTCGCCGCACTCGATTGCGAGCAGGGTGCCCTGGACGCGGCGGATGTCATCGCCGGGCTCGATGAACGAATTCCAGTCTGGCGTATCGTGCGGTGCGCGCGTGGTGATCAATTGCGGCCGTCCGCTTGCATCGCGCGTGAATTGCACCGCGAGGTCGGTTTGAGCGAAGTACGCGATCTGGGCCGCATGGGCGCGCTGCTCCGGATTGGTGGCCCGCTCCGCGGCTGCTTGCGCGGCGGCTTTGGCCTCCTCTCGCCGGCCGAGTTCGTTGAGGGCGTCTGCGAGTGCAATCCAGTAAGTATATGCACGGGCGGGAGCTACTCTCCG
>JBGPHB010000385.1:0-5415 GCA_041484155.1 Bryobacteraceae bacterium | reverse complement strand
GGGCAGATGGATCTGTACATCAAGCCCGCCGACGGTTCGGGCGAAGAAAAGTTACTCTTGAAAACCGATGAGCCGAAGACCGATTTGCACGGTCCCAAGATGGCCGCTTCCTGCTGTTCAGCAGCGCGAAGACTAGCAGCGATATCTGGGCCTTACCGCTTGCGGGCGAACGCAAACCGGTTCCCGTCTTGCAAACGCAGTTTGATGAATTCTCTGCCCGGGTATCGCCTGACGGGCGTTGGCTGGCATACACCTCCATCGAATCGGGTACCTACGAAGTCTACGTCCGGCCGTTCACGCCCGAGGCGCCCGCCGGCACGGGGGCGAAGTGGCTGGTTTCGAAGGGCGGCGGATTCGGTTCCAACTGGCGACCGGATGGCAAGCAGTTGTTCTATCTCACCGTGGGCTCACAGATTATGGTCGTGGACATCGACACGAGCAAAGGCTTCCAGGCCGGTGCGCCGCGGCGCATGTTCGCCGCTCCGCCGCTATCAGTGACCCAGGGTTGGGACCTCTCGCCCGACGGCAAGCGCTTCCTGTTCGTCGCCGCGCCCGGCACCGGCCGCACCATCCCGTTCACCGTGGTCCTTAACTGGGCCGCCGGGCTGAAGAAGTAGCCCGGCGATTGTGAGTACCGACACCGAACCGCGCGCGTGAGCGAGCGGGCCCGTGGACACCACCACGTCAACATTATTCTCAATTGGTCTAGCTAATAGCCGGCAGGTTCATCATTTTCGCCAACGAGGGCCAGCGGGCGCTGGACCTCAGCGGCGCCACGATGGCCGTGCGAGCTAAAGCGAATCGGTCTCGAGGGGGGAGGCCGATGTCGATCTCGTGGCTCGGCACGCGGGCACTCAACCCGCTGTCGGTAGCGGGGCTGATTGCGCAGGGAAGCAAGCCGATGGATCAACGTAAAGGAAACCTTCTGCGTCCAACGAACGTCGGCGCGATCCCGCTCGGCGCAACCAACGTGCCGCTGCTTCTCATGGTGGGGCAGCCAGTCATGGCGGCGAGCCGGCCTCCAGGCCGGCTTTTTTGTCCCGATGCAGCCCAGAAAGCCGGCACGAAAGCCGGCTTGCCGGCAGGACTGCCCGCCCCACCTGCGGCGTCTTCTGGTGTTCGCGTCAATTGGTTGAGGCGATGCCGCTGCGGGCACGCTTCAGCATGCAGCGGGCTTTGGCGGCGGGACTAAAGTCCCGGGCAAACTGAAGCTTAGCCCACCGGGGTATAATCGCCCCAAGAATACGAGGTGCCGATGAACGCAAGAAATCGTCTCTATGTCGCGTCCGCAGTGCTGTCACTGCTCTCCGTTCCCGCCAGAGCGCAATGGGTGAACATGCCGACGAAAGGCATCCCGCGGACGGCGGACGGCAAGCCCAATCTTTCCGCGCCCGCGCCCCGAACGGCCGATGGCCACCCCGACCTCTCCGGAATCTGGGAGCCAAGCGCCAACCGATACCTCCGCGACATCGCCGTGGACCTCAAGCCGGGCGAGGTGCCGTTCCAGCCGTGGGCCAAGGCGGTGTTCGACTCGCGGATCGACGGATCCCATTCTAAAGAGGACCCGGACGCGAACTGCCTTCCGCAGGGCGTTCCCAAGATCGATGCGGCGCCCGCGCCGTGGAAGGTCGTCCAGACGCCGGGATTCATCGTGGTGGTCTACGAGGCGTTCAATCTGTGGAGGCAGATCTTCCTGGATGGCCGCACTCTGGCTAAGGACGTCAACCCGACTTGGATGGGTTATTCGACCGGCAAGTGGGAGGGCGATACCTTGGTGGTGGACACGCGCGGATTCAACGGCAAGACGTGGCTGGATCAGTTGGGCCGGCCATCCACCGAAGCGCTGCACGTCACCGAGCGGTTCCGGCGGAAGGATTTCGGGCACATGGGTATTCAGATCACCATCGACGACCCAAAGGCATATACGAAGGAGTGGACGGTAAACCAAGAGGTACATCTTTTGCCGGAAGCCGAGTTGCTCGAATTCATTTGCAACGAAAACAACAAGGACGTTGATCATCTGCCGGGCAAGTGACGTATCCAATCTACGCATGGGTAGGGGCGGTATTGTGCGCCGCATCCTCGCTGTCGGCGCAAACACGGGAGACGCACGCACCCCTTCCCGGCGTGCGCCTCTGGTACTTTGATTCCGGCGGCACGGGTGTACCCGTCGTGTTCCTGCACGCAGCGACGGGGAGCAGCCGTGTTTGGGAACACCAGATCCCGGCGTTCACGGCGGCCGGCTATCGCCTCATCACCTACGACCGGCGGGGGTACGGCCGCTCTGAGATTGATCCTGCCGGGGCGCAGCCAGGCACCGGCGCCGACGATCTCCGGAATCTGATGGATCACTTAGGGATCGACCGCTTCCACCTGGTGGGCACCGCGGCCGGTGGAATCGTCGCGATGGATTACGCGCTGTCGTTTCCGAAGCGGTTGCGGAGCCTGGTGATCGCGAACAGTATCGGCGGGGTGGTGGACGCAGACTATCAGAAACTGGGCCGCAGGATACGGCCGCCGCAGTTCGATGCGCTGCCGCCGGAGGTCCGCGAGCTGGGGCCTTCCTACCGCGCGGCCGATCCGGAAGGTACGGAGCGTTGGATGGAGCTGGAGCGCGTCAGCCGTGCTGCGGGGCCTCGCGCGCCGCCGCAGACCATGCGGAATCAAATCACGTTCGCAATGGTGGAGACAATCAAAACGCCTGTGTTGCTGCTCACCGGGGCCGCGGATCTGTACGCGCCGCCGCCGGTGCTGCGGCTCTTCGCGGCCAGGATCGCGAATTCCAAGTCCGTGATCGTTCCAGAGGCCGGGCATTCGTCCTATTGGGAGAACCCGGATCTCTTCAACAGCGCGGTTCTGCAGTTTATCCGCGAGCACTAGTTCCTCGGACTAGCGCCCGGTTTCCCCCGCCCTGAGAATGCGCCAACCGGTAGGCCTCGAACGTCAGCGAAACGGCGCGAGCGCAATCGTGAACCGTCGCAGGCGGCGGCTCACCGCGGCCGATTCGATCCAGACAGTCCTTGACCACACCGGGCCAGCTCCCCACATAATCCGGCGGCGCCGTGAGCGTCTCATTGCGGCCCGGTCCGATGATTTGGAGGCCGTCGCCGGCCGGCGTCGCCCGGAGCAGCGCCTTCTGCCCCGCGATCTTGCGCTCACTATCGGATCCAGTCGTCGGAAACGTGTAGCTGGCCTCGTTGAGGAACACAATGCCGCTGGGGGTGCGCAGCGCAACGAAGGCGTAGTCCTCCACGTCGCGTTTCCAGATCGAATGGCTGGTGACGGCGGAGATGACTCTGGGTTCCTCGCCCGTGATGTAGCGGCACAAGTCGAAGCCGTGGAACCCGAGGTTGAGCAGCGCGCCACCGCCCGCCTCCGCTTTGCTGAGCATCCACGAGCTGCCCCCGTCAATGTAGCGTTGAATGCCCGGCTGGTTGAACCGGACCAGCATGTGAGAGATGGTCCCCAGTTCGCCGCTTCGCACCATCTTTCTGGCGGTCTCAGCCCACCAACTGTAGCGAAACGACATGGGGGCAGTGGCCCAGGCCTTTTTCTTCTCCGCGTATTCGGCCAACTCATTGACGGTCTTCCCGTCGATACCCCAGGGCTTCTCCGCCAGGAACGGGATTCCGGTGTCGACCAGGAACCGGAAGGGCCCCGGCATGTCGACATGACGGTTCAAGGAGAGCACGAACTCCGGCTTGGTTTTTTCGATCATGGCCCGGTAGTCGGTGTAAGGCGCGCTGCCGCAGCGCTTAGCGCGGTCCTCGGCGATGCTCCGGTCCGGGTCATGGACGCCCACGATCTCGAGTTTCTCGTCCTGCAAAATCTTCAAGTAGTTGGGCGGCAGGGTCGCGTGATAGTGGCCTGCGCCGATGACCGCGACTCGCTGCGGCCGGCGCGTCGGGGTCCTTTGAGCTTGCGCTGCGGCGGTCAGGCCGCCGGCCGCGAGCTGCCCTGCCCGTTGCAGGAAATCCCGGCGGCTGTGGCCGTATTCACTCAGTATGTCCATGAGCGTCTCTCCTATTTATCGGGCGCTGGGATCGATTCCCGCCGGCGACACAGTTGGTCCGTGCACGGTTCGATGAGACAGGAACTGCCACTGACCGTTCCGCTTCGCGTAGACCCGCTCAAACCATATCGAGTTCAACCGCCCGGGATTGGCGTTCCCCTCCTTAGGCACATACAGGCTCACATACCGCCCGTAGGTGATCACGATGTCTCCATGCATCTCGACCTTGACGGCATCGAGATCATGCACCAGGTACTCTTTGCCGGCGACCCTCTTCAGAAAGGCGGCTTTGTCATCACTCGCCAGTGGTTTTCCGCCGGTGGTCCAGGCATCGCCGTGAACGAAACTGAAATCGCTGGAGGTGACGCTATCAACATAGGCCACATCACCGCGCACGACTGCGTCCTCTATTCTCCTTTCTAACGCGAGCACGTCAGCGGCAGCGCCAGAAGGTTGTTGGCCCCATGCCGAGCACGCAAGGACAGCGCTGAAGAGGATTCGTGATCGGGATTGATTGAGCACTATATAGATCACCAGGATATCGCGAGGGAAGGCTTTGCTGCCTTCGTTGAAGTTCAGAACAAACGGGGTGACATTTTGGGTGTGGACTTTTGGAGGGCCACGAATGGACACTAATAATGTATTTTGTGGGGCTGGATTTGGGGCAGAAGCAGGAACGGGGCGAGCAGGCGAAACCGCCTGCCCCACTCCTTCGCAAAACATTGAGGGGCAAGGTGGGGCAGACGGTTTCGTCTGCCGGAAGCATCTAAGGGCGAGGTTCTGTTCAGAAGCGTGACTGAAGGCAGTCTGGTCTAGTCGGCAGGCTCGTCTTCCATCTCTTCCAGGCGCTCCGCCGCGGCCGCGTAGCGCTTCAGCACGCGAATCGAATTGCCCGCGCTGAAGCCCGCTCCGCGAAGCTTGCGATAGGCCGACGCGAGATGTTTTTCCTCCGCGAGGTTCTTGCCGCGACACTTCTTATGGAGGAAACTCTCGATCATGGCGATCTCGTCGATGTCCTGATAAGCCGCCTCGGCGGCCGACTTCGCCACGGCGGGCGCCACGCGCCGGGTCATCAGGCCGCGGAGCACCCGCGTTTTGCCCAACCCTTCGTTCTCGCGCCGCCAGGTGGCCAGGGAATCCGCGAAGCGCTGGTCGTTCAGGAAACCGGCCTGTTTCAGCCGCGCCAGTACTTCATCGACATCTTCGCGGCGCGCCGCGCGGCGTGTCAACTTTTCGCGCATTTCCCCGACGCTCTGCGCCCGGGCGGAAAGCGTCCGGGCAGCGTAGGCCATCAGCCCGTCTGCATTGAGCGGCTTGGGAGTTTGGCGCGCCACCAATGTCAGCTTATCGCGACGTGGGGCAGCCAGTCCTGGCGGCGAGCCGGCTTTCGTGCCGGCTTTTTT
>JBGPHB010000384.1:0-5432 GCA_041484155.1 Bryobacteraceae bacterium | reverse complement strand
AGCAGGCGGTGAAGCAGTTTCTGGTGCTGCTGCGGCAGAAGCAGTATCAGGACGCTTACAAGTTGTGGGGCTGCACCCAAGATAGTCCTTGCAAGTACTACCCTCCCGAGCAATTCAACGAAGACTGGGGCCCGTCCAGCCCGTTCGCCAACGCGTCGGAGGCGAAGATCGTAAACGTCGATGCCTGCGGAGGGGGCGTGGTGTTCCACGTCGAGACCCCGAACGCCCAGGGCGTGGGCCTGTGGGTCGAGCGCGGCACGAACATTATCGGGTTTGCGCCTTGGCTGCAGTGCCCCGGCCGGCGCTTGCAGTTGTGGGAGTTTCTAAAGTCACGGTTCCGATAAGAGTCTAACCCCGCCCTGACGGGCGGGGCTTTGTCGTGAGGGCGGGGTTCCGCTCACAGCCCCAGCCCCTCTCGCGCCGTTCGAATCGAAACGTCCTTCCAATACCTGGTCATATTCTCGATCGATGCAAAAGATCGCGGTTCCATAAGGTCGATGTACAAACGTCCGTGAAGATGATCGATTTCATGCTGCAAAATGCGCGCGTACCAGCCGCTGGCCTCTAGCCGCTGCGGGTTCGCCTGTCGATCCAGGTACTCAACGGTCACGGTCAGCGATCGTTTAACCAGTGCGCTGAAACCGGCCAGGCTGAGGCAGCCCTCGAAGAATTCGACTTGATCTTCAGATTGTTCAAGGATGCGCGGGTTGCAGAGCACGAGAAACGGTATCGGCCCTCGCTCCCGCTCCGCGAGCTGTTCCGGCGTGATGCCTTTCGCGTACTCCGGGCGGTCTTCAATCACCGCAAGCTGGATTGGGAGGGCGACCTGCGGAGCAGCCAGGCCCACGCCCGGAGCGTCCCGCATCGTCTCACGCATCCAGTCGATCAATTGCTGAGTTTCCGGTAGCCGGATCTCCTCGGGCGAAAGTGGCCGGGCGGCTTTCCGCAAGACCGGTTCCCCTACCTGGACGATTTTGAGCCGCACCCAGTCTAGTGTGTCAGAATTTTCGACTCGGGGCGAGCCGGCCTCCAGGCCGGCTTTCTTGTCGCGATGCAGCCGAAAAAAGCCGGCACGAAAGCCGGCTTGCCGGCAGGACTGCCCGCCCCACTTGTTTCTCAGCGGCGAAGGATTACGGTCGCGGTGGCATTCCCGGACTTTGTCGGATCGGCGGCGCTCACCGCGGTAATCGTGACGCTCCTCCCGGATGGAACCGAAGACGGGGCCGTGTAGAGGCCCTTTGCATTTATGGCGCCCACAGTTTTGCTGCCTCCCGCCAGGCCGTTCACCTTCCATGTAACGGACTGATTGGTTGAGTTCTGAACCGACGCGGTGAATTGTTGGTTTCGGCCGACGCGCACCGTGGCGCTGGCCGGCGCAACGGTGACGCTCACAGGCAGACTCACCGGCGCCGGGGTGATGGTCGCGGTCGCTGTGCCAGTCACTAAGGGCGCGGCGTTGCTCAAGGCCTGAACCGTCACGGTAGCGGGCGAAGGGACCGTCGCTGGGGCGGTGTAGAGACCCGCCGGGTTGATCCAGCCCGTCACGGAATTACCTCCCACGACTCCGCTGACGCCCCAGATCACGCTCTGGTTGGTCGAATTCTGAACGGTGGCGCTAAACTGCCTGGTTGTGTTCACCGTTACATTCGCGCTGGACGGGCTGACGCTGACGCTCACGGAAACCGTCTTCTGGCCCGCTTGCCCGGAGTTCGGGTCGATCATCAGCGAGGCGACGTCCACCACTTCGAAATCGGCTCCGGTGACTTTGCCGAGGTTGTGGAGATCCGAATTATCCCAGCGCGAGTCCGGCGCCCCGGACAGGAACCAGGCCGATCCGTTGTCGGCGATCATCATCCCGTATTTCTTGAGCGCGCGCAGGATGATCTGGTTCGTCGCCGAGAAGGTCGAGATATCGTAGTTCGCCCGCAGCCGGAACCGCACGCCCATCGGCGGATACTTTGGATCGGTGAGGCTGGAGGCGTAATGCCGCGCCGGCCAGACGTAGGCGCGCAGCGTTTTCGGCACTGTAAAGCGAAACGCGTGGCGGATCTCTCCCGCCGCGATCTCATCGTAGCGGACCAGGCCCGGGAGGATCGGAAGGCCGGCCGCATCGGTGGAAGTCCACGACGCGGTGCGCAGTGCGTTGGAAGCCAGGTCGAAGATCGCCCCGGCATCCCCCTTCCAGCTTGCCGCCTGCGGGAAAGCCCGATACAGCTCGTAGAGAATGCAGTTGTTGATATCGACAGCGAGGGTGTGCCGGTCTCCCGTGCTCTGGCTACCGCCCTCAATGGGCGCGGTCAGCGGGATCGCGTAGGGACCCGGATCGCTTTCGTCGGCGTACAGAAAAGTGGCCGGGTATTTGGTTTGGGTGCCCGGAACCGTGATGAATGGAATCCCGATCGGGCCTCCGTCGAACGTGCCGGAACCGAAGTCGGCGTGAACGGGCAGCGTGGGACCGATCGTGCTGACGTAAGTGGACGAGTTCGGCGAAACCGGGAGCTGGTCGACTGGCGTGTTCCAGATGTTGTTGGCGGGGAGAACGGTGCAGCTTCCTAGGGTTGGCGCCTGGGCGCTCGCCATGGAGGCGAGCCATAAGAAAAGGACAAATCTACACACGTGATCCTCCGATCGTGTCTGCAAGCTTGGAATAGTATAGAAGTACTAAAACCTTCGTTCAATCGGGTTTCTCCCCGAGTCATCGACTAGGTCTTTGGCGCGGGAAGATGACAAGCTAAAGCATGTCCCACATGTCAGAGACTACAAACGCGACCCCGCCCTAACGGGCGGGGCTTTATCGTACGTTTACAACGCCCCGCAAGCCCTGCCCGTCAGGGCGGGGTTCAGTTGAGAAATGTAGAAAACTCCAGGGCTTACCCGTCAGGGCGGGGTTCTGGGACAGGAGACTAGTCTAGGGGACAGGCTATTCGAGATAAGCCGGGGCTTTCTTGAGTTTGGCGTGTGTGGCGATATCATGCTCGATCCACAACTGTGCCTTGGTTTGCTTGACAAAAGCCTCGATCTTGGCTCGTACGCAGCGGATTGCTCCGCATTGAACTCGAAGGTGGGAGTCCGGCCTGTGGCGCGCTCTTCCGGATAATGATACAGATCGCCGGCCAGCACTACCGGCCCGGTCTTAGCCAGTTTTAGGAACAGCACCTGGTGTCCTGGCGTGTGCCCGGGGGTGGACTTGAGGACCACCGTTCCATCGCCGAACACGTCGTAGTCCTCCACGTTCTTGAGAATGATCGTTTTGCTGTCCTTGAGCTTGTTGAAGTGGGCAGGCTGAATGATGCCCTGAGGTTTTTCCGCGAACATCACGTCGCGCTCGGCCTGCTGGACAATCCAGGTAGCGCCGGCGAATTCGTTGGCGTTGGCGGTGTGATCGGAATGGTAGTGCGACATCGCAAGATAAGTGATGTCAGCGGGGGCATAGCCCGCCGCTGCGAGTTGCGGTTTCAGCGCCTTGGTCACCGTGGAAATTCCCTCGGTCATGGGTTTGCCATCGGCGGGCAGTTGGATGTCGGGGATCACGCCCGTATCCCACATCAGCGTTCCTTTCGGATGCACGATCAGATAACTGACCACCGTGAAATCGACTTGGGCGAGCTCTTCTTTCTTGAAGCGAAACAGCGCCGGATCGAGGCCCTTGATGCTCCCGTTTTCGAAGATGTACAGCCGGGGCGATTTGGGCGCGTCGGGCCGGTGCTGCGCTGTCGCCGACAGCGCCGCGAACAGGATGATGGTCAGAACCCTCATGGTCATTACAGGATAGCACTGGGCTAAACAGAACCCCGCCCTGACGGGCGGGGCTTTTTCGTGCGTTTACGACACCCCGCAAGCCCCGCCCGTCAGAAGGTGTAAGGAATTCGTTCAGCCCGCTCCATTCCTGTCGCGGTACGGTATCGGCACCCTGCGCAATCAGCCGCTTACCAAACCGCGACCGTAAGGGAGCGGGTTGAGAGGACAAAAGAGGACAATTCCTGACAGCTTCTCAGCCTCAGGGCGGGGTCGAAAACTAGTTCCCCAGCAGCGGAATATCTTTCACCGGCGGCGGTTGCGGAATCGACTGCAGAAACGCGTAAATGTCCGCCAGTTCCTGGTCCGAGACTACTTTGGTGGTGTAGGGCGGCATATCGCCCGCTGGCCGGCCGACGTAGCGTGAGAATGCCGCGAAGGGAATCGGGCGCGGGGCAAGCCGTGCTCCAGCCCCACCGTGTCCATCGTGATCGTGACACTGGTAGCATCCATAGCTATCGAAAATCCGTTTTCCATTTTGGGCGTTTCCGGCAGGCTGAGCTACTAGAACCCAAGCCATCGTCACAAAAATCAAGAAGCGCATCAGGGGGGGCGTCCTTTTATCGTGGCTGCGTCACCACGTCGACCAAAGCGGGCTCGCCACGCTGGACCACTTCCAGCGCCCGCCGGATGGCCGGCCCAAGGTCTTTTGGATCCGTGATAGGCCCTTCGCCATGGACGCCCATTCCGCGCGCGATGGTCGCATAGTCGACGTTGGGGTCGGTGATGGTGGTGCCGATCCCGGCGTTGGTAATGCCACGCTGGTGGCGATTGGCCATGCGCTGGATGTGCATCACCTCCTGGTGATACGCCCGGTTGTTGTGCATCACGCTCAGGAGCGGAATGTGATGATGCGCGGCCGTCCACAGGACCCCGGGGGCATACATAAGGTCGCCGTCATTCTGAATGGCGACGGACAGACGGCCATACTTCCGGTTGGCTAGCGCGGCCCCGATCGACGCCGGCGCGCCATACCCGACGCCGGCAGCACCGCCGCCAGCACTGGTCTGGTAGTGCTTATCGACGTTCCACAGACGCGAAGCTCCGCCGGTCACCAGGGACCAGTCTTTATCCTTAATTTGATTCCATAATTCCGCGGATAAGCGCGCCGTGCTGATGGGAGTCGAATCCCAGCCGTAAGAGGCCTCTGTTCGCGCCCGCTCGATCCCTTGCTTGTGGGCCTCGGCCAGCTTCTTGCCGCGCTCCTCAAGCGCTCTCTTGCGATCGGGGGTAATCAGGCGCTTACACGCCTCGATTAAGTAGGGCAACGTTGCCTCGGCGTCCGCCGCAATGGATAGATCCACTTCCGGGTAGCGCTGGAAGTATTGGTAGTTGCTCCGTATGTCGAGATCGCCGGCTGAAATGCTGACTAGCTTCACGCCGGCCTTGGTCAGCGACTGCGTAGAGCGGTGCAACTGATCTCGAACAGCATTGACGGTTCCCCAAAAGTCCGGGACCTCCAGACCGACGATCAGGTCCGCGTTGGCGATCAGTCCGCGACCGCCGGCCTGGCTGAGAGGATGTCGCGACGGAAACTTCCCGGAGACCACGGGCGCTTGCAGCGTCTCGGCGAGTTCCACTAACAGCTTCATGCCCTCCGGCGTGCGCGCCGCGCGATCGGCGACCAGCACCGGGTT
>JBGPHB010000383.1:0-5434 GCA_041484155.1 Bryobacteraceae bacterium | reverse complement strand
TGGAATTTGGCGGGATCGTCGCCGGCCCGGCGGTCGACGATCCCGGCGGTTACTTCGAGCGCCACGGTCTTTTCCTGGAAAGGATAGCTTCCGGAGAGCTTGCGCGTGACTTCGCGGGACAGCGCCATGACGTTGGAGGGTTCCAATTCGAGAATCGCGACGAACTGCTCCTCGTCCCAGCGTCCGATCATCGCATCTTTGCCAAGCATCTGCTGAAAGCGCGCCAGCACGGCTTTCAGCGCACCTTCCATGGCGGGGTGGGAATTTTGCCGGCTGATCTGTTTGAAGTTAAGGAGTCCGATCATCAGGAGGCAGAAGGATTCGTCCTGCCGCAAGAGCTCTGTCATCCGGCTTTCCAACTTCTGGCGATTCCAGGCCCCGGAGGCGTGATCCGACTGGAGAGCACGGCGCTCCACCTGGATCTCGTGGTGCAACAAGCGAATCTCATCTTGCAACTGAGCAACCACCAATTGATTGCTGCGCCGCATTTGGTCGACGCTGGAAGCGATCCCTGTGGTGGCCGCGTGAATTCCTCCACGAATCTTGGTGAGGTCGTCGGTCTTGGTCAGGCCCTCGAGACTCTTGAGCTCTCGTTGCATCTCCTCTTCGTGATCGGCGCCATTGGAGGCCACGTTGTCGGCGAACACCTTCATCGCGCCAGTCGCCGCCGTTATTTCCTGACGCAGCCTGTCGATCTGTTTGTGAGCCTTGTCCCGGTACTCGCGGAGCTCGCCGCGGTAAGACGCGGCTACAGTCTGCAAAGTGTCAGGGGTGGTGGCGGCGCGCAACGACTTTTCCAGGGCCTGGAGGTGCTCGCGGAATTCCGCTGCCTGCGCCCGGTCCGCCTCGACCGCGTATTGTCCGGTGGTGGCGACGGCGACCGCGTAACAATCGATCGCCGCCCGCTGCAAGTCGTTCAACCGATCCAGGTCGGTGGCGGTCTTCCAAAGGGAAATCAAAGCGGACGCCTCCAAACCCTTATCGACACCATCAGGCAGGATTTCAGTGAAATTTCATGCCCGCGAAGCTGACCACGCTATGCGGGTCGATGTTCCACTGCTGATAGCGCAATAGGCGGCCGCGGGCTCCGGGAACCGCCTTTAAAAACGTATAGATCGGCGCCGAGCCGCACCACTTAAGATCGTCTCGATTCTCTTGCACCAGCTCCCAGAAACCCCGCGCGTCGCCGGCTTCCATGCGATCGATCCGAGCGCGGTCGCGATGCGCCACCTCAGCCATCTCATCACGTTCTGCCGTGGCCGCCAGTTCGTCGCCGTAGCGGCGTCCCATATGGGCCATATCCACGCCCAGGACCCACAGCAGCCGATCGCCCTCGCGCGCCGCCAGTTCGCCCAGGGCATTCAGTATCTTGGCGACGCGGTCGTCTCGCTCCGGAGGACCGCCGTGGTGTATGCTGCGCGCGTAGGAGCCGCACAACACCGGGACGATGCGGATGCCGGGGCCAAACACGTGTTGCAGGAACACCACCTGGAATTCGATCGAATGCTCGAAGGAGTGGCAGTAGTCTTCGAGCGCCGCCGCATCGCCAGCGCTTTTCAGCAATTCATCCACGACGGCTGTGTCTGTGACGGACTCTCCCAGAGGCGTTAGGAAGGGCTTCCGGGTCAGCCCGATCCGATCCGGCTGGCCGTAGTGCGAGGTACCTAGAATCACGAAGGTACGTCCGGCATCGGCCGGCGCGAGCGCGCTGTAGGCGGCGCGATAGGACTCTACTCCGCCAAACGGGCTCACATGCGGCGCGGTGATGGCCACTACGCGCTCTCCGGGCGCGGGTCCGGGCTTTTCCCCGCCGGCCAGGTAGCCGCGGAGCGTTTCAGTGAGGGCGGCCGCTTCCGCCGGATAACCGCTGCCGGCGTGGGCGGCCTCACGCGAGAGGGCCGCGGCGAATGCACTCTGCACGTCGTCGCGGCGTTGGACGAAGGCCTCATTCTGGAGAAACCCGGCGGCACTCAGCGCGTCCATGAGGTGCCGTTCCAGATCCCCGACCTGAAGGTCGCCAGTGAGGCGCACCAGATATTCGCGCAGATCCAGTTCGCCGCGCACGCCGTCGAAGAACTCCAGACAGCCCACCAACGCGGGCGGAATGATCAGGGTGGCATCGGAATAGCGAAACGGATCACGAATCATCAACCCTGGCCTGTCGGGCAGAGGCGAGGGAAGAAAGTCGAGCTCGGCGCGGAGACGGGCAAGCATCGGCGGAGATTTCAGCATACAAGATGTGCAAAACCGGGACTGGCTCGAATTTCGCCGCCTTTGCGAAAATCGGGCCTGTACCGGCTTTGCCCCGTCAACAAGGCAAAAGGGTACAGGCACGAATTTCGCAAAGGCGGCGAAATTCGAGCCAGTCCCCTTTTGCAGGCTAGAATCGGATATTGACACCGGCCGAGGAATACCGCACCCGTCTCGATGGTTGGCGTGAGGCTCATGGGCGCAGCGAGCGTCGCTACCGGCAGCTTGGAAATGCGCGTCTCGCTACCGGAATTGGCGCCGCCGCGCTAGCGGCGCTGTCCCTGGGCGCCGGGTGGATCTCGGCGTGGTGGCTGCTGGCGCCGCTGGCAGTATTCATCGCGCTGGCCATCGTGCACGATCGTGTCGACCGGAGACGAGCGATCGCGGGACGCGGAGTCGCTTACTACGAACGCGCCACCGCGCGACTGGAGAACCGCTGGATCGGCGCCGGCAGCCGGGGCGAGCGGTTTCGAGATGCGAAGCACGTCTACGCGGACGATCTGGATCTGTTCGGGAGTGGATCTCTATTCGAGCTGCTGTCGACATGCCGTACGGCCGCGGGCGAAGCGGTTTTGGCGCGCTGGCTTCTGGCGCCCGGCGAGCGCAAGCAAGTTCTGGCACGCCAGCAAGCGGTCGCCGAGTTGCGCTCGCGAGTTGACTTGCGCGAAGAACTGGCCATGATGGGCGAGGATATTCGCGCCGCCGTCGACGCCAAGACGCTCACCGACTGGGGTGGCCAGCCGGCGGTACGTCTCTTCCCCGCCGCGCGCGCCCTTGCATTTACGCTGGCGTGCGCGGCGGTAGCAGCCCTCGGATTGTTCTTCGCACAGCGCCTCACGCTGCGACCGTTTCTATTTGTCGTGCTGGCCGAGATTATTTACAACCTCGCCACGCGCGATGCGGTGCTGCGGACAACCGCCTCGGTTTCGACGCCGGCGCGTGAGTTGCAGCTCCTGGGTCTGCTGCTGGACCGCTTGGAACGCGAACCGTTCACGTCGTCGCGTCTGGTGGCCTTGAAAGGCGATCTCCAGACCGAGGGGCGAAGCGCATCCCGGGAAATCCGCCGCCTGGAGCGATTGATCGAGTACCTGGATTCGGCCCGTCTTCACCAGTTCTTCCGTCCGATCTCCGCGCCCCTGCTGTGGATTTCTCAGTTCGCCTTTGCGATTGAAGCCTGGCGGCGTGCGTCGGGTCCCCGCATCGGCCGATGGATCGCCGCGGTGGGCGAATTCGAGGCGCTCTGCTCGCTGGCTGGCTTCGCGTACGAGCGCCGTGAAGCGGTATTTCCCGAACTGGTCACGGAAGGCGGCCCGATGTTCGAGGCCACTCAGCTTGGCCATCCGTTGATCCCGCCGGAGGCGTCCATCCCGAACGACGTGAGCCTGGGCGAGGCCGCGCGGTTGTGGATCGTCAGTGGCTCGAACATGTCGGGCAAGAGTACGCTGCTGCGCTCCATCGGGTTAAACGCGGTGCTGGCGTGGGCCGGCGCGCCCGTCACTTGCGCGCGGATGCGGGTGTCGCTCGTGTACATCGGCGCTTCGATGCGCGCCAACGATTCGCTGGTCGATCACCGGTCGCGGTTTTACGCGGAGATCGAACGTCTGCGTGATGTTGTGAATCTGGCGCGGGACGGGCGCCCCACGCTGTTCCTGCTGGACGAGCTGCTGAGCGGGACCAATTCGCACGATCGGCGCATCGGCGCGGGTGCGTTGGTCCGCGGACTGGTGGAGCGTGGCGCCATCGGCCTGGTGACGACGCACGACCTGGCACTGGCGGAGATTGCCGACACGCTTAAAGGACGCGCCGCCAACGTCCACTTCGAGGATCACCTGGAGGGCGGTCAGATCCTCTTCGACTACCGCTTGCGCCCCGGCATCGTGACGCGCAGCAATGCGCTGGAGCTGATGCGCGCGGTGGGGTTGGACGTGTAATGCGGAGTACAATCGGGGAAGAATGAGAAAAAAGATGACGGATGAGGAGATATCCGCCGGAATCGCGCAGCTTCAGGGCTGGAGCGTGCAGGGCGGGAAGCTGCATCGGGAATACAAATTCGCCGATTTTCCGCATGCGTTCGGCTTCATGGCGACGGCCGCGCCGGCCATCGAGAAGATGGACCATCATCCGGAGTGGTTCAACGTTTACAATCGCGTGACCGTGGACCTGAGCACGCACGACGCTGGTGGAATCACGCAGAGGGATTTCGATTTGGCGGTGCTGTTGGAAGGCGTTGCGAAGAAACTAATATGAAGGTGCTATTTGCGGTTTTGGCCGCCGCGACGAGTCTGGCGTTGGCGCAGGAGACTTTCACCGCCTCGCCCGCGCTCGATGCCGTGGTCGGCCAGGCCGTACGCGACGGCCTGATTCCGGGCGCCGTGCTGGTGATCGGCCGCGACGGGAAGATCCTCCACCGAAAAGCCTATGGAGAGCGGGCATTGGTACCGTCGCGCGAACCCATGACCGTGGATACGATGTTCGACGCGGCGTCGCTCACCAAAGTCGTAGCCTGCACGCCCGCGCTGATGAAATTGTTTGAAGAGGGTAAGCTGCGTATCGCCGACCCAGTGACCGCATACTTGCCCGAGTTTCAGGGCGGCAAGAGCGACATTACCATTCGCGATTTGATGACGCACTTCTCCGGACTTCGCCCCGACCTTGACATAGAGCCGGCTTGGACCGGATACGAAACGGGCATCCATAAGGCTCTGCTCGACAAGCCCGCGGGGCCGCCGGGCGTTCAGTTCGTTTACAGCGATATTAACTTCATCCTGCTGGGTGAAATCGTCCACCGGCTCAGCGGGAAGATGCTCGATGAGTATGCGCGGGAGAAAATCTATCAGCCGCTGGGCATGCGCGAAACCATGTTTCGGCCACCGGCGTCGTTGCGGGCACGCATCGCTCCGACGGAGATTGATCCTGCTACCGGCCTCCCGTTTCGCGGCGTGGTGCACGATCCGACCGCGCGCTACATGGGCGGCGTCGCCGGGCACGCGGGTTTATTCACTACGGCGACCGATCTCTCTCGGTACGCAGAAATGATGCTCGGTTTGGGCAAGCCTATCTTTTCCCCGCTCACTGTGCGCAAGTTCACATCGCCGGAAAATCCGCCCGATCAGCCGGTGCTGCGTGGGCTCGGGTGGGATATTGATTCGTCTTACTCTTCGAACCGCGGCGAGTTGTACCCGAT
>JBGPHB010000382.1:0-5441 GCA_041484155.1 Bryobacteraceae bacterium | reverse complement strand
GGACGAGCGCTCACCCACCCACCTGGGCTGGTTCGGTTCCTTCACCGACTTGGGAAAGAACAAGCTCGTGGTCGTAGTGCTTCTCACGGGCGGCAGATTGGTCAGCGGTCCGACCGCTTCGGGAGTCGCCGGCCAGGTCTACAAGAACCTCGACGCACAGAACTATTTTGTGCAAGGCCAGCGGGGAACGCCGGTGGCGATGATTTCGCAGTAGCGCGGACCCATGGTCCGCAGTACTAAGCGCTCGCTTCCACCGCCGCTGACAGCTCTTCCCACTCCGCCACCCGCGCCTCCAGTTCCTTCCGGCGCGCCGCCGCCAGCTCGTTCAGCCGCACGGTCTCCTCGACGCTCTTGAAATCCGCCAGCGCCGCTTCATGCCGGCCGATTTCCGATTCGAGCGCGGTTACCTGCTGCTCCACTTCGCGCATCCGGTCCTGCAACTTCTTCAGCTTCATCGGATTTACGCGTTTTCTTGGCTCCGACGGAGCGGGCGGCGGCTCCGGGTCGGGAACCGCTGAAGCTGCCACGGGAGATGCGCCGCCCTGCTTTCGCCACAGGTAATCTTCATAATTCCCGGGATAGACGTGCACGTGGCCGTCCTCGATTTCGAAGATCCGCGTGGCGAGGTTATCAATGAAGTAGCGATCGTGCGAAACAAACACGATGGTGCCGCTGTACTTACTCAAGGATTCGAGCAGCACGTCCTTGGCGCGCATGTCGAGATGGTTGGTGGGCTCATCCAACAACAGGAAATTCGAAGGCGCCAGCAACATCCGCGCCAGCGCGTAGCGATTGCGTTCGCCGCCGGAGAGAACGCCGATGCGCTTGAATACCTCATCCTCGGTGAACAGAAAACATCCCAACAGACTCCTCAAGGAGGTCTGAGTGGAGCGGGGCGCCGCGTCGCCCAGATCGTCGAGCATGCGAGCGTCGGGATTCAACTCCTTATACTGGTCCTGCGCGAAATAGTCCGGCACAGCGTTGTGGCCCAGAGTGTAAGATCCCGCAGTGAGCGGCTCGGTCCCGGCCAGCAGCTTGATCAGCGTCGATTTGCCGGCCCCATTCACGCCCACCAGCGCAATGCGATCGCCTCGCTCGATCACGAAGCTGGCCTCGCTGAAAACGTGCTTGGGCCCATAATTCTTGGCCACGTCTCTGAACTCGGCCACGATCCGGCCGCTCGGCTTGGGCTGCGGAAACGAGAAGTGGATGGTTTTCTCGTCGGGGGGCACCTCGATGCGCTCGATCTTGTCCAGCTCCTTGATGCGCGACTGCACCTGTTTGGCTTTGGTCGCTTGGGCGCGGAAACGGTTGATGAATGCCTCGAGTTGTTCGATCCGCTCACGCTGGTTCCGATAGGCCGCCTCGAGCTGAGCGCTCCGCTCTTCCTTCTGGCGGAGATAGGACTCATAATTGCCGCTGTAGAACTGAACCCGCTTGTTCCAGATTTCCACGGTGCGATTCACCGTGACGTCCAGGAAATAGCGGTCGTGCGAGATCAGCAGGCAGGCATGGGGATAGTCGGCGAGATACGTCTCCAGCCAATTGCGCGCCTCCAGATCGAGGTGATTCGTCGGCTCATCCAGAAGCAGCATGTTCGGCTTTTCGAGCAGGAGTTTGGCCAGGGCAATGCGCATCTGCCAGCCCCCCGAGAACTCCTCGGTCGGCCGAGTCCAATCTTCCTTGTGAAAGCCCAAGCCGTCCAGAACCGTTCCTACCTGGGCCTCGATCGCGTAGCCGTCGCGGTTCCTGAATTCGCTGTCGATGTGCTGTAAGCGGTCTGCGGCGGCCGCATACTCCGTGCCCGACGGGTCCAGCTCGCCCAACTTCTCATGTAACGTCTCCAGTTCCTGCTCCATCTCGCGGAGGTCGGCGAAGACGCTCATGCACTCGGCGAACACCGTGCGGCCGGCCAGCGTCAAACCGTCCTGCGGCAGGTAGCCCGCGGTGATCCCCTTGGTAAAGCTGACGGAGCCGTAGTCGAGGGTTTCCATGCCGCACAGGATTTTGAGCATGGTCGACTTTCCGGTGCCGTTCGCGCCTACCAGGCCGGTGCGTTCCTTGGGCGTGATCAGCCAGTCGCAGTCCTCGAACAGAAGTTTGTGGCCGAAACGTTTTCCGGCCCCGGAGAGTTGGATCATTGGATCGGCGGTAGCGGAGCGACTACAACGATTTTACCGTTATGGAACCCCGCCCTGACGGGCGGGGCTTTCCGCGCGGTTGTGAACGCCGGTCGCATTTGCCGTTGCAAACGCGCGACCAACCCCGTTTGTAAACCGCTAGTCGCAAAAGAAGTTCAGTGACTGCGCGATGTAGCTCTTCAGCTCAGGCCGCTTCACAACGGCATCCAAGAAGCCATGATCGAGCAGGAACTCGCTGCGCTGAAATCCCTCGGGGAGCTTTTGCCGGATGCTCTGCTCGATCACGCGCGGGCCCGCAAAGCCGATCAGAGCGCCCGGTTCGGCGATGTTCAGGTCCCCGAGCATGGCGAAGCTCGCGGTGACGCCGCCGGTGGTCGGATCGGTCAATACACTGATGTAGGGCACGCGCGCTTCGTCCAGCCGCATCAGCGCCGCCGAAACCTTGGCCAGTTGCATCAGGCTGACGGCTCCCTCCTGCATCCGCGCGCCCCCGGAGGCCGACACGATCACCAGTGGCACGCGACGTTCCATCGAACGTTCGATGGCGCGCGTGATCTTCTCTCCCACCACGGCGCCCATGCTCCCGCCGATGAACTTCAACTCCATGGCGCAGATGTTCACGGGGCGGCCTTCGAGCTTTCCGGCGGCCGAGATCATCGCGTCGGAGAGCGACGTCGCCGCCTGCATCGCGGCCAGGCGCTCGGTGTAGGTTTTCGAATCCTTGAAGTTCAGGGGGTCGGTGGAAGTGAGCCCGGAGTCGAACTCCTCGTAATTGCCTTCGTCGAAGAGCATGGCCAGCCGCGCCCGTGCGTCGATCCGGTTATGACGCCCGCATTGGGGACACACCTGAAAATTCTCGTCCAGCGCTTTCTTCCAGATGATCTGGCTGCAGCCCTCGCATTTTAGCCACAGACCTTCGGTGCGGAGGCGTTTTCCTCCGTTTCCCGCGCCTTCTACTCCAGGCTTTTGTCGCGTGAACCATGCCATGGCGAACACAATTCTACCCTAGCAGACGCCGTGCACGTGTAAAATACGTATAGAGGCTGGATGAGCCGCAAACTTACGATCACGGTGAGCGAAGAGGTCTATGACGGCCTCCATCGCAACATTGGCCGGAGGCGAATTAGTCAATTCCTGGAGAAGCTGGCACGGCCACACGTTCTCCCAAGCGACATCGAGTCGGCGTATCGACAAATGGCCGAGGACGCCGATCGGGAGCGAGATGCGCTCGCATGGTCGGAGGGCGTGATCGTTGATGTGCCGGGCAGTGAACCCGATCTTGCCCAGTGAAAATGTTGCGCGGCGAGGTCTGGTGGGTCGATTTCGATCCTTCTGTGGGCGGTGAAATCCAAAAGGTGCGCCCGGCGGTCATTGTCAGCAACGATGCCTCGAACCGATATCTGAATCGAGTCCAGGTAGTTCCGATTACCAGCAACCTCTCCCGAGTCTATCCCTGTGAAGCTGTCATCGATCTGAACGGAGAGCCGCGCAAGGCCATGGCCGATCAGATCGCAACGGTCAGTAAGAAACGGCTAAAATCCAAGATCGCGACCGTGTCGCGCGGAGACATGCAGTCCATCGAACGAGCGATTCGGATGCAAATCGGCCTTTTCGGCGATCCTTCGGTCTAGACGCTCAGAATCAGCGAGGCTCCCAAACGTACGCGGCGAAGTCCCGGAGATTGACGAAGCCCATTCGCTGGTACAGCCGGATGGCGGTCTCATTCGATACGGTCACCGTGAGGCTCGCCGAGCGGCATCCGTGCGCCACGAGGGCGAGCAGGGAGCGGCGCAACAGTTCATAACCGAGTCCGGTTCGCTTGTGCGAGGGCGCGACGCATACCTGCGTGATGTGGCCCACGTCGCTCGCCACCAGGCTGGCCAGCGAAATCCCATGCAACACGCCCGTGGTGGGATCGGTTGCCGCGTAGGAAGCCGGTCCGAAGAAACTGCCGCATCCGGGATACTGGACGATATTCGTCAGAAAGCGGCGCGCGCCGGCTGGGGAGCGATATTGGTCGTTGATGTGGCTGTCGACGTGACCCTCGTATGCCGTGGCGATCAGTTGGGCGGTTTCCTCTTGCCGAGCCTCCAGCCAGGGCGAGATCACCAGGTTCAACGTCTCCCGGGGAGGAAGCTTGGCGAGGGGCGCCAAGGCCGCCTCAAGAAAATAGCGCGGGTACGCACGAAACCAATTCGGATGGGGCACGGCGCGGTCCAAGGGCGACGAAACCATCATGAGCTGGGCCTCCACGCGTTTCACGCCAGGTGTGCGCCACAACGCGTCCAGCACGGCCTGAAGCAGCGAATTTTCGCTCTCCACGGTGCGGTGTTCCCGCGCCACATACAGATCGCCGATCAGCCCTTTGCCCTCTTCGCATACGTAGTAGGAGTAGCCGGCGATGCGCGACCCGCGCATCAACGCGAAGCCGGTCAGAGCGTGCATGTGCACGAAGCGCCGCACCAGATCGGCGGACGGCCGGAAATCCCAGTCCAGGCCGCCGCTCCAATCGGCGGTCTCTTCTTCCAGGATTGGACCCAGGTGTTCGGCCGAAAACCTGCGCAGTTCGACCAGGGATTCCGGATACCGGTCGGACAGCGCGGCCATAGCCTGATACTACCTTAGTAGGGAAGCTGTCAGCGGTCAGCAATCAGCTGTCAGCCTCACTGCCGGGGGCTGATCGCTGAGAGCTGATCGCTGAGAGCTGATCGCTGACCGCTGACAGCTGATCGCTACTTAGCTTTTGAGCGCTTTCTTGATGGCGCTGGTGGCCTGGCGGATCCGCTGGGGGTTCTCGATCAGCGCGAAGCGAACGTGCTCCTCCCCCATCGGGCCGAATCCGATGCCAGGTGAGACGGCTACCAGGGCCTTTTCCAGCAGGAGCTTCGAAAATTCGAGCGAACCGAGCGCGCGAAAGCGTTCCGGAAGACGCGCCCACACGAACATGGTTCCCCGCGGCGCCTCCACGGGCCAGCCAGCCCGATTCAAGCCCTCGATCAGCACGTCGCGCCGTTTTTGATACACCGCGCAGATCTTTTTCGTCTCTTGCTCGCACTCCCGCAGAGCAATGATGGAAGCGATCTGAATGGGTTGGAAGACGCCGTAATCGAGATAGCTCTTGATGCGCGCCAGCGCTCCGATCATGCGGCGGTTCCCCAGGCAGAAACCGACCCGCCAGCCGGCCATGTTGTAGCTTTTCGAAAGGGAGAAAATCTCCACCGCGACTTCTTCGGCTCCCTCCACTTGCAGGATGCTGGGCGCTTTGTAGCCGTCGAAGCACAGATCGGCGTAAGCGAAGTC
>JBGPHB010000381.1:0-5447 GCA_041484155.1 Bryobacteraceae bacterium | reverse complement strand
CGATCACATTGGATGGCTTCAGGTCCCGATGCAGGATTCCCGCGGCGTGGGCGCCGGCCAGCGCATCGGCGATCTGGACGGCATATTGAAGCGCTTGTGACGGCCGCAAAGTCTTTTGAGAAATCAGTTGACCGAGGGTCTTGCCCTCCACGTACTCCATCGCAATGAAGTCCACCGCGCCGTCGGAGTTGATGTCGTAGATGGTGATGATATTGGGGTGGTTGAGCGCGGAAGCAGACCGGGCCTCCTGCTGGAATCGCTCCAGGGCGTGCGGATCGCGGGCTTTGCTTTCGGACAGGACCTTGATCGCGATGGCGCGGCCGAGCCGGGTGTCGTAGGCGCGATAGACCTCGCCCATGCCGCCCGCGCCAAGCATGGCCTCGATCCGGTACGGTCCTAACTCCGTGCCAGGGGCAAGTTGCGCCGTCGCTCCTTCAGGATTCATGGTGCCAGCGACCCTAGCCCCCCGGCCGAATATTCTGGTTCACCCGAAAGAAATTCGCCGGATCGTATTTCTTCTTGATGGCCACCAGACGTTCGTAATTATCCCCGTAGGTAGCCTTGATGCGATCCTGACCCTCGTCCATCATGAAATTTACGTAGGCTCCGCCGGCCGAGTAGGGGTGCAACGCTTCCCAATACTCTTTCGTCCAGGCCGTAATCTTAGCGGCGTTCGCTGGATCGGGATCCACGCCGACGATGACTTCAGCCCACACAACATCCCGGTAGTTGAAGGCCGTGTCGTTCTTGCCCACGCGATGAACCGCGCCATTGATCGGATAGAGGTGCATGGTGGAGTGCGCGGTAGGGACCGCGGAGCCATGCTTGACGTGCACAGCAATGGCCGCGTCGCTCAACTCTTTGACAAAGTCCGCTCTCCAGTACCATTGCAGACCCGCGGGGAAGAGCGGATCGAAGAAGCTTTGCAGAGCCGGGTGGGGCATGGAGCCGACGCCGTGGAAGGCGGGCTTCCCCACCTTGAGCATCGGTTTGAGGGCCTCCTCCGCCTTGTCAGCCGGTCCCGTGCAACACCAGACGATGCCGCACATTTTCTTTCCGTGGAGAGGCTCCGGAAAGATGGGCACGGGCGGGACCACCAGGAAGGCAAAGAAGCCGTTGACGTCCTCGGGTGCATCCACGATGAACCGCCGATAGGCACGCATGACCTCGGCGGCTTGCTCCAGGGGCCAGAACGTCGGACCGGCGTAAACCATCTTGACTGGGTGCAGACGAAACAGAAACGAGGTGACCACGCCGAAGTTCCCCCCGCCACCCCGCACGGCCCAAAACAAGTCCTGGTTCGCGTCGGCGCTCGCCGTGACGAATCGGCCATCCGCCAGCACTATATCCACGGCGAGAAGATTGTCGATGCTCAGGCCGCACTTGCGGCTGAGGTGTCCGATGCCGCCGCCGAGGGTCAGCCCTCCGACGCCCGTGGTGGAAAGGATTCCACTGGGGGTGGCCATTCCGAAGGCGTGGGTGACGTGGTCTACGTCGCCCCATGTACAACCGCCCTCGGCGCGAACCGTTTTTGCGGCCGGGTCGACTCGAACTCCCTTCATTCGGGACAGGTCAATGACCAGCCCCCCGTCACAGGTCCCCAATCCGCCGCCATTGTGACTGCCGCCGCGAATCGCCGTGAGCATACCGTTTTCCCGGGCGAAATTTACGCAGGCGATGACGTCCGCGACATCCACACATCTGGCGATGAGCGCGGGGCGTTTGTCGATCATCCCGTTGTAGACTTTGCGCGCGGACTCATAGTTCGCATCCGCGGGCTGAATGAGCTCGCCGCGTAGGTGCATTGATTCCGGGGTCATAATGTTCTCCTTGAACACGCCAGTATACCGCCCCTGTTCAGCCCGCTCCCTCACGGTCGCGGTTCGGTATCGGCGCTCTGGGCAATCAGCCACTTACCGAACCGCGACCGTGAGGGAGCGGGCTGGGGACTAGGCGCCCGCGCCAAGGCTCTTTTGCAGGTGCGTGTGCTTGAACTTGTGCGCCAGTTCGGCCGCCGTCAACCCGTCCTTGGTCCGTGCAGCCGCCTTCGCCCCGGACTTGAGCAACAGGTCGACCATTCCTGACTCGCCGAAGTCGATCGAAGCAGCGTAGAGCAGCGGCGTCATCCCCTTCTTGTCGACATGGTTCACGTCGGCGCCCCGTTCGATCAGCACGCGCGCGACTTCGACCTGGTTGCTGATGGCGGCCCATCCGAGCGCTGAGATCCCGTCATCATCCGCCTCGTCTACCGGCTCGCCGCAATCCAGAAGTGCGCGAACCACGGCCGGTTTGCCAAAAGCAATCACACCTATCAATGGAGCAACGGGAGCCAGGCCGAGCAACGTCATCTTTGTGTTCACGGTATCGCCGGCCTCCCGCAGCCTGGGGAGGATTTCGGAATTGCCCGCATAAGCTGCCAGCATCATCGGCGACGCGTGGAACAGCGGCGCGCCGGCACCCTTCGCCATCCCCACCTCCGCGCCCCGGTCGAGCAGGAGGCGCATCACCGGCGTCGCGGCGGGATACTGCGCCGCCACCAGCAGCGCGGAGTAGCGGGTCTTGGCCCGCGCGTTGACTTTGGCGCCGCGATCCAGCAGCAGCCGGGTTTTTTCGAGATCGGGCGCGGCCATCATCAGCGCCGTGGTACCACCGGACTGGGTGGCCGAGTTGGGATCGAATTTCTTCTCCAGCAATGCCCGCAGATCGGCCGTGCCGCCGAACAGCACGGTTTCGGCCCAGGGTTCGACGGACACCGGCGCGGCTTCGTGCAACTCTGGAACCTCGATTTGACGCGCCGGGCCGAGCGCCGCCGCCAGCGCCTGCACCGCCCAGCTCGCGCCCGCCGTCGAGATGAACTGGTCGTGTCCGTACGGATACCCGGTTTCGAAGTAAGGAGGGCTCACCGGCGCCGGAGGATGCAGCCGCGAGACGACGTGCCAGGAGCCGTCCGGGGCCTGCGCGGAAAGCAGATACTGCACCCCGCGTTGCCAAGCCGGGTCGGACGTAGGAACACCCGCGGCGTCATGCAGCGCCACCAGCACTTCTCCAGTGGAGTACACATCGCTGGAACGTCCATCCAGCGAGTTCCAGCCGCCGTCGGCCTGTTGCGAGGCGTTCAGCGCGCCCGCGAGCTTATTGAGCAAAGCATGCTCGGCGCCAGCCCAGGCCAGACCGAGCATTTGCATGGTGCGGTCCTCCGTATCGCGGGGCGAATTGGAGGAGAGCCACATGCGCGCCCGCTCGACTCGGGCTTTTGTGTCGGCCGCAAGACTGGGATGGCCGTAAAGCTGGAGGGCGCGCAGGCTAACCGCCGTAGAGGTGAACCGGCTATAGGATTGGGGCGGCCGCTGATCGCCGTTGAGCCAGCTCCCGTCGGATTCCTGATGTACGGCGACCAGGCGGGCGTAGACGGCCGTGACCACGTTGGGACGGACGCCCGCCGCGTTGGCAGCCAGCAGTCTATACCCGTCGTCCATCGCCGGAGCGATGACATGCGTGTATTGGACGGCGCGGTCGAGGTTGGCGTAAACGCGGAAGCTCTTGATGTCCTCGGCATGCGCTAACGCCTCGTTCACTGCAACGCCGTGTTCCCGCGCTGCGCGAAAGGCCAGGGCCGGCAGAACCTGCTGATGGCAGGAGACGCAATCCATCTTGCTATACCAGGATTTCTGAGACGACTGAATCAGCGCCACGCCCTTGGCGGCGGCGTCACGGATTCGGTCCGGCGCAGCGTCGGCGCCCCAGGCAGCGGAAATCAAACACAGAATCCCAAGTACCTTTCCCATAGGGCCGATTCTAACACCCGTGTACACCAGCACGCTGCAAAAAGCGTCATCATAGAAGGATGAGAACGCTTCCGGCTACGCTTCTGGTGTGTGCGCTTGCCGTCGTGGCGCAGGCGCAGATTCCGGGACGCTATCCCCCAGGGCGCTCGCCGGGCGGCACAAGCAACCCCTCAGGGCAGCCGCGGCAAACCAAGCCAGGCCGCGACACCAAAACCCCACCGGCGTTGGCCCCCACCACGACGACCACCGGGATGCTCCGGCGCTCCGCCGGAAGCCAGTTCGTGCTCGAAGCCGACGACCATCGCATCATCACCTATCGCACCTCCGCCAAAACCACGGTTCAAAGGGAAGATAAGGACGCCGACATCGCCAGTTTCGCGATCGGCGACCGCCTGGACGTCGACTCTGTCGAAGACGACCGGGGCTACTTCACGGCCGTCTCGGTGAGGTTCGAGAAGTCTGGAACGCCGGCCGATCGGGCGGCCGCGGCCGAGACGTGGGACCTGCCCAGGCTGGATGGTGCGCCGGCGTCCGCTCCGATTCTGCGCGAGCCGGGGGATGAGCGTCCGATCCTGCGTCGAAAGGCCGAAGATTCGCCAAAAGAGCCCGCCCCAGCGGCTCCGGCGGCCGCTGAGACCACGGTTGCCAAGGCGGAGCCGGAGGAACCAGCGGACACTCGGCCGACAACCACTTTGCGTCCACCGGATCCCGCGCCCGATTCCGACGATCCAGGCCCGCCTGCGCTGAGGCGCGGCGCCCCCGCCCCTCGGCGTCAGGCGACGCGAGCAGCTTCCACCAGTGGCGGTGAATCTTCGAACAGCCCGGTGATTCTTTCCAAACCGCCCGAGAACGACTCGCCCACCGTTTCCTCCGCGGTGCTGACCCCTGGGGCAAACGATCTGGTGATCGAAAAGGCCCGGGATGTGGCGGCATCCTTCTCCGGTACGCTGCCCAACTTCTTCTGCCAGCAGTTGACGACACGCTACCAGAGCGATCACCCGAAGCAAGGCTGGGATGCGCTCGATGTGGTGACGGCGGACGTCGCCTACGAGAATGGCAAGGAAACCTACAAGAACATCAAAGTGGGCAACAAGGCCGTCAACAAAGCGATGCAGGACATTGAGGGCACGCGCTCGACGGGCGAGTTCGCCTCCGTTCTGGAGGACTTGCTCAGCCCCGCCACCGGCGCGGCATTTCGCCGGAGCGGCCAGGACACGGTCCACGGACGCGCGGCGTGGGTCTATAAGTACGAAGTTCCACGCGAGCGTTCGCATTGGCGCATTGATGCGGCGGCCCAACTCTACTATCCGGCTTATCGGGGCACAATGTGGATCGACCGCCAGACCTCCCGCGTGTTGCGCCTGGAGCAGCAGAGCCGCAATATGCCCCTGCTGTTCCCGTTCGACACTGTGGAAACGGCCACCGAGTACGATTTCGTGCGCCTGGCCGCTACCGAGCCATTTCTGCTGCCGGTGAATGCCGAAGTGCTCAGTTGTCTCCGCGGCACCAGCCATTGCTCCAAGAACAAAATCGAATTCCGCAACTATCGCAAGTTCGGCGCCGAGTCGAGCGTAACCTTCGACGACAAGCCCTGACTGCTGGCTGCGAAGCATTGACTGCGTACGTTTCCGACCAGAACCCCGCCCTGACGGGCGGGGCTTT
>JBGPHB010000380.1:0-5455 GCA_041484155.1 Bryobacteraceae bacterium | reverse complement strand
GGCTGCTGATCAACTTCAACGTCAACTTGATCAAGGATGGCATCACACGAATCGTCAACGGACTGAACGATTAACAGAGCTACACATTAACGCAATGTGAAGCTCGCAACTACCCCCCGTCCGGTCGCGTTCAACCAGTAGGAGGTGGGTATGAAACGTATCTGCTTGGCTCTGATGTTGGCGACGTTCTCGATGGTTGGTTGCGCGGGAGGCGCGGGCTACTATGCGTCGACTCCACCGCCGCCGGTCCGCGTGGAAGCGTACGGCGCGGCACCTGGGCCGGGATTCGTATGGATCTCCGGCTATTGGGGTTACCGTGGCGGCGGGTATGCGTGGGTGCCGGGACGTTGGATGCGTCCTCCGCATCGTCGCGCGGTTTGGGCCCCGGGATACTGGGAACGGCATGGCGACCGCTACCGCTTTCGCGAAGGCCGCTGGCGATAACTAGACTTGGGGACGGGGCGGCGCTCCGCTTCCGGGCTCGCTTGTTTTAGGCTTTTCCTTGGCCGGCGGATGCACGGCCGCCGCTTTCACGGGACTCAGGAGGACGTGGGCGTTGCGCCCTTCCAGGCGCGGCTGGCTCTCCGCGACGCCATACTGCGCCAAGTCCCCGGCGAAGCGCATGAGGAGCTTCCGCCCGAGGTCAGTGTGGGCGATCTCACGTCCGCGGAATTGCACTACTGCCTTCACGCGATTGCCTTCCTGCAGGAACCGGATGGCGTGGTTCTTCTTGAACTCGTAGTCGTGATCGTCAGTGTTGGGGCGGAATTTCAGCTCCTTGACCAGAATCACGTGTTGCTTGCGCTTAGCCTCATGTTGTTTTTTTTTGTTCTCGTACTGCCACTGGCCATAGTCCATGGCCTTGGCAACCGGCGGCTCGGCAGTGGGGGCGATCAGGATCAGGTCGAGGCCCAGTTCCTGAGCTTTGCGGATCGCCAAGTGGGTCTGCATGATCTCGACGGAACCGTCGGGAAATACCGCGCGCACTTCGCGTGCGCGGATGGCTTCATTTACGTTCTCCCGGATCCTCGGGCGGCGCGATGGAAAGCCTCGGGGGATCATTGAATCTTGGGCCGAGCGCCGGGCGAGAACGTGATCATGACCAAATAGTAACAGATGGTCATTCTTCGCGCAGCACCTTCAAGGGATCCACCTGCGTTGCGCGCCGCGCTGGGAGATAACTGGCCGCCAGCGCCACGGCAATGAAGACGCCGGCCGTCGCCACGAACGTGAGTGGATCGCCGGAGCTGACGCCGAACAGAAAACCCCGGAGCAGGCGAGTCGTTGCCACGGCCCCAACCAGGCCCAGCGCCAGTCCGGCCAAAGTCAGTTTCAATCCCTGGGCCACCACCATTCGGCGCACCTCGTCCTGCCGGGCCCCGAGCGCCATGCGGATACCGATCTCCTGTCTCCGCTCCGCCACCGCGCAGGCGATCACGCCGTAGATCCCCAGCGAGGCCAGCACCAGGGCCACCACCGAGAATACGGCCAACAGCGCCCCGCGCAACCGGGGTTGCGCCAAGGACTGGTTCATCTGTTCCTGCATCGTACGAACGTTGAAAACGGGCACGTCCTTATCGACCGACGCGATGACGCCGCGAACCGCCCCACTGAGTCCCGCGGGATCGCCGGCCGACCGGACCACCAGGGTCTGCCAGTTCATCGGGGTCTGCGTCAGAACGGTGAAGATCTCGCTACGCGGCTCCTCGGTCAGGCTTCTTTCGCGAAAACTGCCCACTACGCCCACGATCTCCAGGAACCATGGCGGAACAGCATCCATGGTAACCCGACGCCCCACAGCGTCGCCTTGCGGGAAAACCTGATGTGCGAAGGCTTCGTTCACGATCGCCACCTTGGGCGCTTCCGGGCGATCGGTCCATTCGAAGAACCGGCCGGCCAGCAGCGGCACTCCCATGGCGCGGAAATACCCAGGCGTGACCACGCGATTATCAAGAACGATGCGCGTCTCGCGGCTGTGCACCGGCTGAGTGTCCAGCCACACGCCGGCTGTGTTCCTTTCCGTGCTTAAGGGCAAGTTATTCGTGCTGCCCACGGCCTCGACGCCGGGCAACTGCTCCACCTGCGGAATGAGCCGGGCGAGGAAACGCTCACACTCGACCATATCCCGGTAGCGGACGCCGGTGAGTGCGATCTGCATGGTGAGCACATTTCGGGTGTCGTAGCCGCGACGCACTTCGGTGAGCGCGCGGAAGCTGCGGGCCAGCAGGCCCGCGCCCGCCATCAGCATCACGCCGAGCGCTACTTCGATCACCACCAGCGTGGAGCGCAAACGGTTTCCACGGCGGCCCGCAGTGCCGCTGCGGCCGCCGTCCTTGAGCGCGTCCCGGAGGTTGACTCCCGATCCGCGCAGCGCCGGAACGATTCCAAAGATCAACCCGGTGATCAGCGACAACAAAAAAGCGAACCCGAGCACTCCCCAATCGGCTTGAATTTCCTGAGCCCTCGGAAACGCGCTCGGATCCAGAGCCACCAGAAGACGCACTCCCTCCACCGCCAGCGGAAATCCGAGCGCGCCACCCGCCACCGCCAGCAGAGCGCTTTCCACTAGAAGTTGCCGAACCAGCGCGGCACGGCTGGCGCCCACCGCGGCTCGAACAGCCATCTCGCGCACCCGCGCCGCGCCACGGGCCAGCAGCAGGCTGGCAACATTCGAGCAAGCAATCAGGAGCACACACCCCACCGCCGCGGCGAAGATCCACAGGGTCTCCCGTACGCCACTCACTTCCTGGTCCGTGAAGGTCACCAGCTTCAGCGAATAGCCGCGGTCCCCCGGAAAACGCTGCTCGAGCCCCGCGGCCATGGCGGTTGCCTCAGCCCGTGCGTGTTCCAGCCGCACTCCTTTCTTCAGCCGGCCGATCGCACGAAGCACCCGGAAGCGGGCGCCGTTGGCGTAAATCGAGTCCCTCGGCATCGGAGCCCACATGTCGTACTCGGTGGCGAGAGGGAAATCCGGCCCCATGATTCCCACCACTTCGTAGGGAATGCCGTCCAGCGTGACGTGGCGACCCACGGCACCCGGATCGCCGCCGAAACGCTGGCGCCAGAAACCATAACTGAAGATCACCACCATTTCGCGTCCGGTCTGATGCTCATCGGGCAGAAATCCGCGCCCGAGCATCGGCCGGACACCCAGCGTTTCGAAAAATCCCTCGCTGACGCGAGCGCCGGGAAGGCGTTGCGGCTCACCGATGCCGGTCACGTTCCAAGAGCCCCTGAAAAAGCAGGCGAGGCTCTCAAAAGTCCGGCTCTGGCGCCGAATTTCGAGAAAATCTCCACCGGACAGCTCGTTCAGCGCGGTACTGTTGCGTGGTGGCACGCTCCAGATCCACATAAGCCGGCCGCTGTCAGGATAGGCTAATGGTTCGAGCAGGAGGCTGTTTACGAGCGTGAAAATCGCCGTGGTCGCGCCCATTCCCAGCGCCAGCACAACGGCCGCCGCCAGAGTGAAGGCAGGCGCCCGGAGATAGGTCCGGAGACCGTAGCGCAGATCCGACATAATTCGTGAGTTTGACGAATTATCTCACAGATTTTCGAGGAAGCGCCGCATGCGAGCCGAGTCTGTGTTGGTCGAGCCAAGCGGCGGTTTCGGCCGGTGTCGACACTTGCCCACCCAGGATCGCCAGGCTCAGATCGCCGGTCACGAAGTTTGAGAACGGTTGGTCGTAGACCACGGGATGGTTCTGACCGGCCAGCTTCACGATGAAGGGCACGGTCTCCGACGGTCCGCCCGCCGTAAGCCGGTCCAGCTCCGGCGTCCAGTTATACCGGCCGCGCCACAACGCCGGCCGCAAGCCGTGATCGGAAGTGATCAGGATGCTGGTACCCTCCCACAGGCCCGCCTGTTCGAGCGTGCGGCGGACTTCGCCGACGGTACGATCGACCAGCGCAAGATTGTCGAGATAGCCGATTGAACTGCTAAGGGTAAAATCGCGCCGCTGCCGGTCGTAGATGCCGAAAAGGTGCGGCGTGGGGAAATGGACGAACAGAAAACCGATCTGCCGATCAACGGACGCCGCGTAAGCCCGGTCGCGAATGCGGAAATACGCCTGCTGCTGACGCCGCTGAACCAAGGCGCTTCTCAGGTTCGCCGAGGTGGACACACCATCGGTACGCAGCATATCGCGGAGATTCTCGAGTTGCAGGCGAAATAGGGTAACGACGGTTTTCAGGACGCCTTCTTCGGTGGCGTTCTGCTCGCGAATCAGACCAGCAGGTGGGTGCCCGCCCGGCGCATCCAGGCAGCGCACGAGGCTGTCGCCGAACACGCGGCAATACGGATGGTGCCAGCCGGCCAGCTCTGCGTTCGCACCCATGGCGCGGGCCCGCTTGAACACGTTCGGTTGATCCCGCCAGCCGAGCGCGTCCGCGGAACCCTCCGGGTAGACGCGCAGACGGCCAGCGTCGACCAGCTCGGCGCGTCCGAAGATACGGCCGGACAGGAGTGACGGAAGGGCGAGAATGGTCCACGACGCGGTTTGCGTGGCGTGGTCCGCAACCAACGACTCCGCGCGCAGGCGATCGAGTTCGGGCAGGCGGACCGATGGTGGCCGGGCATCGAACGCCAGCCGCTGGTCGAACTCGTCGAACAATAGCCAGATCACCCGCCGTGAAGTGCCGGCGCCCGGCGGCAGCATCGGCAGCGAGGACTTGGGCAGATAAGCGGAGGCAGGCTCCGCGTTGAATTGGCCCAAACTAAAGGCGATCATCAGCGATGGAAACAGCAGGGTCAGGGTCAGCACAACGTAGCGCGCGGCCCGCACAATCCAAAAGATTTCGAACCACGCCATGACCGCGCCCGCGGCGAGAACGGCCTCCACTGCCAGAATGGTGAAAGTGAACCCCGGGCCGGCTCGGCCGAGTTCCTCGCTCCAATAGCGCCGTACGGATTCGAGGGGAAAGATCAGCAGCAGCAGGAAGGAGCAGTGGGCCAACTTCAGTTTCGCCGGGCTCGGCCGCCGCTCGACCCAGCGCCATGCCAGCCACAGCGTTGCGGTCAGCAGAGACGCGGCGATCAATGTCGCCCACAGCAACTTCTGGTCGGCGGGCCCCGTTCGGTAGTAGTCCAGGTAGCGCTCCTTGAGAAGCTCCAGGTCATACCAACGCCGTACGAAGCACAGGTGGCCGACGGAGAAGCAGATCAGCAGGTTTTTCAGCTTATCGCGGTTCTGCGGCGAAAAAGATAGAGCCATCGGTGAAGTCCGTCGATTCGCGTCGATCGAACCAGGTCGAAGCGTGGGGCAGCGGCGGCTACAAACCGGGCGTTCGTCAAGTGCGAGTAAAGTCCTTCGCGGCCACGCACGATGCGCTGAAACATCGCATCGTCGGGAGCCACAAATTCTATCAGCAAATATTCGCGGGTCAACTCTCCGGCGAGCGCGAGCAGATCGTCCAACGGGACCCGCTCGGTCACCAACATGTGATGCACCACCGCCAG
>JBGPHB010000379.1:0-5467 GCA_041484155.1 Bryobacteraceae bacterium | reverse complement strand
GAAGTATCGTGGCGAAGCGCGACGCCTCCAGGCCGGAATGCACGACTTCAGATTTGTCTCGCGCCGTCAAGTCAGTCACCTCTCGTAGACTACTCCGCAACGGTAGATCCGTCAGCTGGCTTGGTATAGATGCGTTGAACGGCCGCGACGATGATGCTGGTGGACCAACCGAGCATCAAAACGCCGGCGGCCGTGAACATCGCGGCCCACACCGCCATCTCCAACAAGTGCAAGACCAAAAGCCCGCCCACCAGGCGCGTAAGCGTCATCACGGGCGCAGGCGGGCTCGCACGCTCGATCCGCGGACGCCAGATGCCGGCCAATGGCATCACACCGCGCACCGTTCCAACCGCATGGATCATTACTGTTGCGCTCGCGAGGATCAGGGCCAGGAGAAATTGCCGGATCATGGATTGACTCGATGGGTGGCTGTGGCATCACATGCGCGTCGCCAGATTCTCTTACGAAAGTCCGGTGACCGTAAAGATCGATCGCTGCCAGGGCCCAGCATCCACGTATAACCCGCGCGATTGCAGGTCATTGCCGTCACGGTCGTACACGGCATCGCCGATCTGGTCTTGTAGCCGCCATTGTTTGCCGCCGAGACCTTGGAACGGCAGACGCAGGTAGCATTGACTCTGGTTGGGCGCGTAATTGACGACCGCGAGCAGCCGCTGCGCGCCATCGGCCTGCCAGGCGAACGCCAGGACACAATCCCAGGTCCAGTTGCCTTCCCAAGCCGGCACACACTCGAGCAATTGCCACTGTCCGTCGCGAACAGCGCTTTGATGAAGGACGGTCAGCAGACGTTGATAGAACTGCGACAGCCGCTCATCGACGGGCTCGCGCGGGCCGCGGCCAAGGTGGGGGGAAATCCGCTTCTTGCTTCCCTGGAATTGGCCCTGGTGAAAGAATCGCAATCCCGGCGTTAAGTACGTGATTACCGCCGCTGCCTCGTGAACCTCCGGCGAGAACGTGGCCGCCGCGCGCGGCTCGTCGTGGTTCTCGAGAAAACGCACCGACTTGTTTTGATAGTCCATGCCGGCATGAAAATGCTCCCGCACGCTCCGGACATGGCCTTCGCGCAGCCGGTCGTACAGCCGTTTGTCGTATGTGTAGTCGAATCCCTGCTGCTGCAAGGTCCATTCCAGGTCCCAATAGACCTCGGCCATGAACCAAAAATCAGGAAATTTCTCGCGAACGCGACGCGTCGCCTGGGGCCAGAAAGGCCTCGACGGAATCCCCCACGTCCGTTCGAACACCTCGGGCAGCACGAGCATCGCCATGTCGCAGCGTACTCCATCGCACTGACCGGCAATTCTCAATAACTCGCCGATCATCGCCTCTTGCGTAGCCGGGTTGCCGTAATTGAGCTGCAGCGTATCGGGCCAGCCGGGGAAATACGGATCGCGTCCATGGGCCAGTAACAGGTCGCCCGCCTTGCGCTTGATCCAGGTATAGTTCTGGGGCGCTCGGGCCAGGTCCAATTCCGCTGCGGCGATGTAGTATTCGGGATGTGCCTCCACCCAGGGATGATCCAGCGCGGTGTGGTTGGGAACGAAATCGAGCAGCAGTCGCAGCCCGCGCTGCTTGAGCCGGTTGCGAAGTCGCGCCAGCGCGGCATCTCCACAAAGATCGCGATGCACTGTGTATCCGGCGATCGCGAAACCGGAACCGGCAATATCGTCTTCGCAAAGATCTGGCAAAGTCTCCTCGAACTCTTTGCGCCATTCGAGATTGCTGCGCGAGACGCGCTGTCCGGCCAGGCCGGTCTGCCACACGCTCAACAGCCAAATCCAGTCGAAACCCATTGCCGCCAGGCGATCGAGGTCATCGTCCGGCACATCATCGAGCGTGGCGCGGCGGCCAAGCTTCCAAGACAATTCCGTCAGCCAGACACGGGTGTTGATCTGGTAGAGCGATGGATAGCTGGCTGATTTCACGTTAACCCCTTTGACATCGAACCGAGACCAATCGTTTTCGTTCTTTGCTACAGCATCGCCCCCGCGATGAACTTCAGAATGTCCTCCCATGGCATGACCAGCGGCAAGAGCGGAACGGCTGGGAGCGCCGCCACAACGGCAAGCTGAATGATGACGCGCAAGCTGAACGGCACCAACTTCATGGACCGGATGAACTCAAAGCTGCCCCCGAGGTCAGCCAAGGATTGAATGTCCGCGCTGCCCAGGAGGGGTTCGCCTTCCGGCGCCTTGCCCGCCACCCATTTTTCGTGAAAGGCGCGATTATAGCGGACAACCAGGATACCGTACTCGCGCAGCGCGGCCCGTCTTTTCCGCGCCATGATCGGCACAAACACGAGCATCGGTCCGAGGCAGATGACCGCGGTCGCCACCAGAATCGCGATCGCCGGAACCTTGAGAGTCTCGATGGAGACGTCTTCGAAATAGATGCGGAAGGCGGCGTCCGCGCTAAAAATGCTGCTGGCGGCGACCGCGAAGATTCCCAGGGAGATATGGGCCATGCCCAGGAACCCCAGCCCGCCCGCCTGATCGGCATGGGTCGGCACCAGGTCGAGGTTGAGCCGCGCGACAGCCCCAAGAAAGCGCGTCCAGATGATCAGCCGCCAAATCCAACGGTACCAGAAGAATTGCAGGATCGGCAGAGCGATGAACTTGTACCAAAGCCCGGCGAACGAAAAGCGGACGCCGGCTTTGTTCGAAACCGCAATCCACGTCGCTGCATTGCCGCCGTAAATGGTATCCGCCGTCAGCGTCCACGCCGCGGCCACGGCGATACCCAGAAGCGCCAGTTCCGCCCAAACCGATTCGCGCCAGCGCTTCACCCGCGCGATCGCGCCATCAAAAGCTGGATAATCCTCCGGCCGAACGAAGCCGGCCTGAACGAATTGCAGTCCCGCCGCCGTGAGCCGGGGACCCACAACGACTTCCGCCACAAAGAGAAGCGGCACCGCCAGGAAGAAACGCGCATACGTGGCGAAGTCGAGCACGAAGGACTGGCGCGGGGTCGGTCCAAGAGCATATCCGTCAAGGAGGGAGAGTAGGAGCAAGGGAACCCAGGTGATCGCGAGGAATCCCAGGATCCTTCTGCGGACCGAGGGATCGTCTCCACGAATGATGCCGATGCGCTGCATGAGCCGATAGATCGGCCCACCCCGTTCGAAGTACAGTTCGCTTTCATTGGCAAGTTGTGAAATCATGATCCCTGCGTGATCTCCCCCAGGCATTCTCTTATTGACCCTCGATAAAGACTTCCAACCGTCCCGCACGCACGGCCTGCATGAGGACGTCATGGTCCTGTTCGCTCTGGTCGGCATAGGCGATGGAAAAGTCGGCGATGGCTTGGTCGAACTTGTCGCTCTTTTTTCCCAGGTAGCCGCTGATCTTGGCGGGTTCGCCGGATCGCGCGTGAGCGTGGGCCAACGTCCAGCCGCAGATCTCGGCGTACTGGGTCATGACGCTCGGCGTAAAGACTTCGACCATCGGCTTGAGCTTCATGTCCTTGAGCTGACGGACATAGAAATGCCGGCCGGCGTCCCCTTCGGTCCAGCCGAGGAATAGGTCGCTGGCCGATTGCATCATCCGGCAGCCATGCACGATGCGCTGACCGTGGTTGGAGTGCAGGCTCTTGCCCAGCGCATAGAGCTCCTCCAGCGTCGGATGCGATTTAAGGGATGGACTGGTCTCGCCAGGGGCCTGTGGTTCGGATTTCTTGGACGACTTTTTGCCTTTCCCCATGGTGATGTCATTTCTCGTAGGTGGTTCCCGTTCAGCGCCGGCTGGGTTGGGTGAACGCAGATCAGGTTAATTTAGCGATTCCCCGCAGGAGCGGTGGTCGCGGGCTTGGCTTGCGTTTCAAAGTACGCTTTCTTGCCGCCTTCGAGCACCAGTTCCGGTTTCATGGTTGCGAACAGATGCAGGCTCCGCGCGATGACGCCGGTCCAGCCGGTTTGATGGTTGGCGCCCAGACCGGCACCGTTGTCGCCGTGGAAGTACTCGAAGAACTGCAGGTAATCGCGCCAGTTCGGATCCTCCTGGAACTTGCGCGTGCCGCCGTACACCGGCCGGTGCCCATCCTTATCCTTGAGGAAGATGTTCGACAGCCGGCGCGCGATCTCCTCGGCCACCTGATACAGGTTCATCTGCCGCCCGGAGCCGGTTGGACATTCCACGGTGAATTCGTTGCCGTAGTAGCTGTAGTACTGCAAGAGTGCCCGGATGATCAGCGCGTTGACCGGCATCCAGATGGGCCCTCGCCAGTTGGAGTTGCCGCCGAACATGCCGGTGTCGGACTCGGCCGGCAGATACGAAACGCGATACTCCTGGCCGCCGGCGTTGAAGACATACGGATGCTCGGCATGAAAGCGCGACAGCGAGCGGATGCCGAAGTCGCTCAGGAACTCGTTCTCGTCGAGCATCTTGGCCAGCACGCGGCGGAGCTTGGTTTCGTCCAAGATGGAAGCAAGCTTGCGGCCGGCCACGCCCGGCTTTCCCGGGTCATGGATCGCTGCCCGAATCTCGGGCCGAGCTTGGAGGAATTGCTTCATGCGTTCCCCCAGTTCCGGGTACTTCGCCACCATTTCCCCTTCGAAAGTGGTGGCCGCGCACATCGGCAGGAGACCGACCATCGACCGCACTTTGAGCCGCTGGGCCTGGCCGTTGGGCAACCGCAGCACGTCGTAGAAGAAGCCGTCTTCGTCGTCCCACATGCCCACGTCGCCGCCCATGTGGGTCATTGATGACGCGATCCAGAAATAGTGCTCGACAAACTTGAGCGCCATGTCCACGTAGTCCGGATCTGTTAGCGCCAGCTCCGCGGCGATCTCCAGCATGTTTTGGCAGTACAGGGCCATCCAGGCAGTGCCGTCCGCCTGTTCCAGATACCCGCCGGTTGGCAGGGGCGCGCTGCGATCGAATACCCCGATGTTGTCGAGTCCCAGGAAGCCGCCCTCAAATACGTTGCGCCCGGAACGATCCTTGCGGTTGACCCACCAGGTGAAGTTGAGGAGCAGTTTCTGAAAGTTGCTCTTGAGCCATTCCGTGTCGCCCTTGCCGTTCTGGGCTTTTTCCAGGCGATACGTGAAGATGGTGGACCAGGCATGCACGGGCGGGTTGACGTCGCCGAAGTTCCACTCGTAGGCCGGGATCTGGCCGTTGGGGTGCATGTAACGCTCGCGGAGCATCAGCTTCAGTTGCTCCTTGCCAAATACGGGATCGACGAGCGTCAGAGCGATCACGTGGAAGGCCAGATCCCAGGCCGCGTACCAGGGATACTCCCACTTGTCCGGCATGGAGATCACGTCGCCGTTGTACATGTGGTGCCAGCCGTCGTTGCGTGGAGCAGCTTTTCGCGTCGCCTTGAAGGGGTCGGAGCCGCGCTCCTCCAGCCACTTGTCCACGTCGTAGTGGTAGAACTGCTTGCTCCAGAGCATGCCCGCCAGGGCCTGCCGCACGACAAGAACCGCATCGGCGTTGAGAGAAGGCGGAAT
>JBGPHB010000378.1:0-5477 GCA_041484155.1 Bryobacteraceae bacterium | reverse complement strand
TATCAACATGGATCTGCACGGGCCCCCGGTGCCTCCTGGAATCGGCGTGACCGGCCGGTTTAGCGTCGGCGCGGGAACAAATTGCTCCTGGGTGGAAGGCGGCACAACCTGGCAGGCGGGAAACCACCTGAGCTGGATCAAGGGCCGTCATAACCTCAAGTTCGGCGTCGAATATCACTTTCGCGAAAGCCATCTTAAACATGACAACAACGACGGCGCGTCGTTCACATTCAACGGAACCCTGACAGGCAATGCCGCCGCCGACTTTGTGACCGGCTCGCTGGTGAGTATCAATCGCAGCTCGGGAAGCGATAAGAGGGCCAATTCGGTCAACACGTACTATTTCGTTCAGGACGATTTCAAAATCAGGCCGCGCCTGACGCTGAATCTGGGACTCCGCTATGAAGTGCTGGGGCCATTCGGCGAGGTTCGCGGACTGGAGCGTCCGGAGGTTGGGATCGCCCAAAACGCGACTATCCGGGAGGGCATTCAATCCACAGTGATACCGATTGCTCCGAAGAGTTTGCTGTTTGTGGGCGACAAAACCTACGATTTTCCAAATGGCTTGCCAGCCACCATGCAGCACATGGACTGGTGGCAGATCCAGCCGCGCGGCGGCCTGGCCTGGGACATTTTCGGCGATGGCAAGACCAGCCTCCGCGCGAGCTACGGCCTCTACAGCAACGCCGCTTTTTACGATATGTATCAGAGCGGTCAGAACGCGCCTTTTTTCCTGTCTCAGACACTCAATACACCTCCCGGTGGCCTTGCCGATCCGTGGCGCGGTCTGTTCAACCCGTTCCCTTACAAGCTCGATCTGAAGAACCCGGAAAACTCGCGGAACCTTTTTCCAGTGGGTGTGGCCGCGTATAGCATCGATCCCAAGTACGTCTTTCCGCGAATCGAAGCGCTCACATTCAACATCCAGCGGCAGGTGGTGAGTAATCTTTCCGTGGAGGTCGGGTACGTGGGCAAACTCGGCCGGCACATTTATGTGACACGCAACCTGAACACGGCTGCCTTCATTCCCGGAAACGACGCTCAAGGACGTCCGCTTTCCACGCTGGCGAACATCGACGCTCGCCGCATCCGCTTACCGACCGTCTTCCAGAAGTGGAACAATCAGGAATCGACAGGCAACTCGTCGTATCACGCGCTGCAGGCTACGGCACGATACAGGGCTTCGCGGGGACTTACCTTGATGTCTTCCTACACCTGGTCCAAATCCCTTGACTACGGCCAGGACTACAGTATCCAGGGGGTTTCGCAACAGGATGGGGAACATCCGCGTCTTGACTATGGCCCGTCGAATTGGGATCTGAGGCACACGTGGCGCTTGTCCTGGGTGTACGAAGTTCCAAAACTTCTGTCCGCGCAACCAGTACTGAGCCAGATTTTGAGCGGTTGGGAGATCTCCGGGATCACGACGACGAACAGCGCCCAACCTCTTAATCTGACGACCGGCCGTGACAACTCTCTGACTGCGAACGGCAATGACCGGCCCGACGTGGCCGGGGATTATCGCCTTTCCGGCGACCGGACGCGCGGTCAGCAAGTGGCGCAGTTCTTCAACACGGCGGCATTCGCTCCTAATCAGAACGGGCAGTTCGGCAACCTTGCGCGCAATGCGTTACGCGGCCCGCGCCTGGTGCAGACCGACTTGGGAATTATCAGGAACTTCCACGTGAAGGAGTCTTTCAAGCTGCAGTTTCGAACGGAGATGTTCAATGTGTTTAATCAGGTGAACTTCAACAATCCGAGCGGTGTGGTTACTGCCGGAACGTTCGGCCGGCTCACCACGGCGCTGGATCCCCGCCTGATTCAGTTTGGTCTGAAGGTGGATTGGTAAGCAGCGGCCGGACGTTTTTGGGATTTGGAGTGACTCGCCAGGCAGGACTGCACCAGGCTGGTGCATTGATATCATAAGGGCATGAAAAGCCGGTCAAAGGCTCAGACTCGAACGGCAGCCGAAGCGGCAGCACGCGATCTTCTCAATACGACTTATCGCCGGTTCATGTCTGAGAACGATCCCGGGCGCAAAGGCGAAGCCGGGAAGGATCTGATCCGGGCAATCTTCGGGAAGGATGCCATTGCCGAAGATTCGATTCTCTAGTATGAAGCCGAGCGAATCAGATGAGCAAAAAGGAAATCATCCTTCAGGAATTGGAAAGGGTGGCGGAGAAGGACCTCAACACTTTGCTCAGTTTCATCCATTCGCTCAAATCGAGATTAAGATTTTCTCTAGACAGCACCCTCCCGATGTGATAGCAGTACCTACAAAGATCGCTGTAGATTCTATACGATTAAGGGGTGCGCCCGCCGACTGGAACGAAGACGGGGAAGGCTCGGATTGCGGGTTTGCTAGGAACGCGCTCTGGTTGTGGAGGAAAAGTTAGGGAGGTTTATGAATAATAGACGAGGTGCGCAACGGCTGTGGAAAGCGGCGCCTGGGGTGCTTGCCGCCCTACTCTCAGCCGCACTATTCGCTCAGGAGGGTGGAGGAAAACTCGCCGGCATCGTCACCGACAGCACCAAATCGGTGATTCCGGAAACCTCCCCGCTCTGCCCATCGGCGTATACGACGTCACGGCCTCGCGCGCGGGCTTCGGCACGCTCCACAGCAACGGCGTGACTGTCGCCGTCGGCACCACGACGCGCCTCGACCTGGAGCTTACGCTGGCTTCCGTCGGTCAGGAGGTCACGGTGCAGGCCCAATCCACCGTCCTGAACACCGAGTCCTCCGAAGGCGGCGTGTTACTGGGTTCGACGCAGGTGACCAACCTCCCGTTGAACGGCCGGAACTTCCTTCAACTGGTGACCTTGCAGCCCGGCGTCCGTTCCAACGCGGGGGCCGGGCGGATATCGTTCACGTTTAACGGCGCACCGCCCCAGCAGGGCATCAATCTGCTGGTAGACGGCACCGACGCTACGGGCATCGAGAGCGCCGAGGTGGGCGGGATCAACCGTGCTCCAGGACAGTCTACCTTCACCCTGAGCCTGGACTCGGTTTCCGAGTTCGTTGTCCATTCCAACAACTTCTCGGTACGTTACGGCAGGACACTCAGGCCGATGTTCGGGTTGCCGGTGGCGGGTTGGTTGGCCCTGGGGATGAAATCGCGCACGTAAAGGCGTTGATGTCGGAGTCCACGATTCTGGCGCGACCCAGGTCCGGGAGGACGCTGAACGTGCTGGTCTGGCCCGTGTGGCGCCGGACGCCTTCGTTATGATGCTCGCTCCCGGAATCGGCGGGATCCTGGAGGTGAAATCCGAGGACCACAAACGATACGGCGCCTCGCCCTTTGGGGACGCATGCGTTCTGGCTCGAAACCTGATCGCTGCTGAAGCCGGCGCGCGATACATTTTCATATCCCAAGGTTCTTGGGATGCCCACGTTCACCACACTGTTTGCCGGCGGAGGCGTGCGCGGGGGCCGGATTATCGGGGCGACCGATGCAGCCGGCGCCAAGGTGGTGGAGGGCGGGTGGAGCCAGAAGCGCTCGATCTATCCGGAAGATATTGCCGCGACTATCTACTCGGCTCTGGGAATCGACTACAGCAAAAAGATCACGAACACGCCTTCGGGCCGCGCATTCGAGTATCTAGAGTCTTTTTCCGGGACTACTCTCATACGACCCGGTGAGATTGAAACGCTGTTTATGTAATATTATGTAATATGTAAATTGAAACCTTAGAAAAGGCGAGGTTCCGAACTGCCAATCGGTCCCAGGAATGAGCGAACGGTGAAAATTTCGATTCGATTCTTACTCGGGGGAGCGCTACTGACGGGGTACGCGTTCACGCAATCCCTGCCGCTGGGACATCCAAAAGAACCGGTCATAGTGCGAGCGAGCCGCAGCGAGCTGACAGACCAGGTTGTGCCTGCCGCTTCACGGTCGAGCATTCGCCCGGTCCCGATCCGCAATTACATCGACGGCTACATCTTCGACAAGATGAAGCGCGACAACATCCCGTCCGCAGGCCTCGCAACCGATGCCGAGTTCTTCCGCCGGGTCACATTGGATTTGACCGGACGGTTGCCGGAGCCCGATCGGATCCGCCGTTTCGTGCAGGATGACGATCCCGGCAAGCGCGAAAAGGCGATCGAAGCGATCCTGACTGTACCCTACCCTATCTGAAGCATCTGGTCCGCGATGAATTTCCGTTCGTCGACCGTTGGACCTACTTCTTCGGCGATCTGTTCCGCTCCGGCTCGGCGCAGCTTGGCGAAGGCCGCAACCTGTTTCACGACTACCTGTACATGGCGCTGCTCATGAATGTGGGATACGACGAGCTGGTGCGCGAGATGCTGACCGCCAAGGCCCGGTCGAACTGGCTCGACGCCCCCGCCAATTTTCTAGTGCGCGATCACGTCGATGACGGCAACTCACCCACTCGCGTCAACAATGAGGACACCGCCGATGAAGCGGCCATCACGAGCACCAAGCTGTTTCTGGGCGTGAATCTGGAATGTGTGTCATGCCATGACGGTAGGGGACACCTGGAGAAGATCAACCTGGGACTGAGCAAATCCGGCGCGACCAGGTATGGCGGCAGGCCGGCTTCTTCGGGCAGATGCGCATCGGCCGGCCGTACGCCATCGGGCAGGAGTTTTACCCGACGGATAATGGCTCTGGCTACGACTACAAAGCCGGGAGCGTTATGCGAATCCCGCGATATAAGGCGGACGCCGCGCCGGAGTTCCTGCTCAACGGCGAGCGTCCGAAATCCGGAGAGTCTTGGCGCGAAAGCTACGCGCGCATGCTGACGAGCAATCCCCAGTTCGCGCGGGCAACCGTGAATCTGATCTGGGCGGAGCTGCTGGGCGTCGGTATTGTCGACCCGCCTTTCGAATTCGACCTCGCGCGCCAGGATCCGGCGAATCCGCCACCCGCCCCGTGGACCATTCAGCCGACGCATCCGGAGCTGCTCGAAGCTCTAGCCAAGGATTTCATCGCGCACAAGTATGACCTGCGGTACATCATCCGCCTGATCGTGAACTCGAGCACGTATCGGCTTTCGGCGCACTTCGACGGCGAATGGAAGCCGTCTTATGCTTCGTATTTCGCGCGGCGATTTGTGCGCCGGATGCCGGCGGAAGTGGTTTGCGATGCGATCTCCCAAGCGACCGGAGTTTTCAGCACGATCAACGTCGCCGACGCCGGCGTGAAAGTGAAATACGTCACACAGGCGCGATCCCCCGAGGATCTGGGCGGCAAGGATCTGCAGCCCATGCGAGACCTGCTGGTGTCTTTCGGGCAAAGCAATCGCGATAAGGGTGAAAGGGACCCTGGCGGCAACATGGTGCAGGCTTCCGTGCTGCTGAACGGAAAGTTTGTTAAGGATCGGATCCGGGTGCAGGACGGGGGTCGGCTCTGGAAACTTCAGCATCGCGATCCGCCCTATTCGCCGGAACAGATAGCGGATGAAATGTTTCTGGCGTTTCTGTCCCGTTTTCCACGGCCTGAAGAGAAGGCGAT
>JBGPHB010000377.1:0-5478 GCA_041484155.1 Bryobacteraceae bacterium | reverse complement strand
TGGTTGTACGCGCTGGTGGGTGTTCCCCTGGGGAGCGTCGCGGACCGGTGGAGCCGCAAAAAGATTCTCGCCGGGGGCATCATCGTGTGGAGCGCGCTCACCGGACTGACCGCGTTCGCAAGCACCTACATGATGCTGCTGTTCACACGCCTGGGATTTGCCGTGGGCGAAGCGGCTGTCGCTCCCACAGCCACCAGCTGGATCGGCGATCTGTTTCCCGCATCCAAACGCGCAGCGCCGCTTGCCCTGTTCATGATCGGCGTGCCGGTGGGGGGCGCGCTCGCGTTCTTTTTCAGCGGACCCGTCGCGCAAGCCTACGGATGGCGCGCGGCGATGGTGCTGGCGGCGGCGCCAGCACTGCTGCTTGTCCCGCTGCTGCTGCGCCTCCAGGAGCCCGAGCGCGGCGCGGCGGAAACTCATCGCGAGGCCGCTCCCACGGGCTGGGCGGCGATGCTCGCGGTCAGTCGCGTTCCCACTCTCTGGTGGATTATCGCGTCCGGCGCGCTGTTGAACTTCAACATGTATGCGCTCGGCACGTTTGTTCCGGCGTTCCTGAGCCGCATTCATCACGTCAGCCTGGCGCAGTCCGGCATCGATACAGGCATCACCTACGCTATCGGAGGAATTTCGGGCAGCCTGTTGGCAGGATGGCTCGGAGACCGCGTCGTCGAATATCGCCGGAACGGACGCCTGCTGTTGGCGGCCGCAATCGTTCTGATCGGCGCGCCGGCCTCGTACCTGGGAATCCTCGCGGGCGACGTCATGATGGCGGTGGTGTTTCTAACGTTTTCCTACGGGACCCTGTGCACCTACTATGGGCTGGTCTATTCCGCGATTCAGGATATTGTGGCCCCGGCCATGCGCGGAACCGCGATGGCCATCTACTTCATGGCCATGTACCTCTGCGGCGCGTCGTTCGGACCTTTGTTTACCGGCAAGCTGAGCGACATGATGGCCCGCCGCGCCGCGGACGCCGCCGGGTCCGGGCTGGTGACCGAGGCCTTCAAAGCGGTCGGGCTGCAACAGGCGATGCTGGTGATGCCCGCGCTGGCTGTGGTGCTGGCCGCGGTGCTTTACGCCGGATCGCGAACCATCGGGCAGGACATGGAGAAGCGCGCAGTCTCGGCGCGCCAGGCCATGGCGGGAGGTTTAGCCGGTGCTACCACCTCTTGACGGAATCACAGTCCTCGATTTTTCTCACGCGCTGGCGGGTCCATACTGTACGATGCTGCTGGCGGCCTATTGCGCGACCGTCGCCGCGCTGAACCGAAGGCTCATCTACGTATCGATCTCAGGCTACGGCCAGACCGCCAGCTACTGATTCACGCCGCTGGCCAGGAATCCGCCATCCACGCGCAATACGTGTCAGGTCGTAAAGCTGGCGGCGGGGGAGGCGAGATATACCGCCGCGCCCACCAGCTCTTCCAGCTTCCCGAATCGCTGCATCGGTGTACGCAGTAGAAATTCCTGACCGCGAGGCGTCCCGTCCAGCAACTCCGCATTCAGTTCGGTACGAAACACGCCGGGCATGATGGCGTTCACGCACACGCCGTGGCGCGCCCATTCGATTGCCAGGCACTGGGTGAGAGACAAGACCGCGGACTTGCTGGCGGCGTAAGCAGCCACCTCATACAAGCCGACGAACGAAGATAGGGATGCGATGTTGACGATCCGGCCGTAGCGCCGCCCGATCATGTGCGGTCCAAACACACGACACGCGCGCAACGTGCCGTTCAGGTTGGTGTCCAAAATCGCGTTCCATTCCGCTTCGGGAACTTCCAGCGTGGGCCTTCGGGCAGTGCGGCCGGCGCAGTTGACCAGGATCTCTACACTCGAAAACTCCGCCACTGTGGCTCGTAGGAGTTCCTGAAGACTGGCTTCGTTCGTCACATCCGCAGTCACGGCCAGCGAACGGCGGTCCAGCGCGCGGATCTGATCGGCAGCGCATTGGACCAGATTCGCGCGCCGGCCGGTGGGCACCACATTCGCTCCAGCCTGTGCCAGGCCCTTCGCCAAAGTCAGTCCAATTCCGGAGGTGCCGCCGATGACAACTGCGGTGTGATTCGTGAGATCGAATAATGGATGGGCCATATCTAACGTTCGAGAACGCCGGCGAAGCGCGTGAAATTCGAGCGGAACAGCCGCATGATATCGCGCTGGATGTCCCCGCGGGTGACTGGCCGGCCATCCTCGGCGAGAAGACGATACCGATTCGCCAGAATCGGCGCAAGCGTCCGGCGCGTGTTACGCCACTTATAGATCACCTGCTCGAGAACGCGAGCGTCGGAGTGCTGGGGAATGAAGCTGGTTCCCAGCATCTCCAGGCGTTCCCGGGTGATCTCCTCGACGATGGATGGATTGTTGAGAAACCACCAGCAGCCGAACGGCATCAGATTGCTGAATTTCCGCGCGTATACGCACAGTTCGTGCTGGTTTTCCCGGCTGAGGACGCTCACCAGAAAACGATTGTCCGGGTGCTGCGAACACAGATGCTCCAACGCGAGCAGATCCGCTCTGCCCACCGCGTCGCCGGCCAGGCGCAAGGCTGGATTCACCAGGTAGCGGACGCCGATCATGACCGAAAGGGGAATGCCAAACTCCCGGCAGGCCGGCAGGACCGCTTCCGCCAGCAATCGCCCGCGAATGCTTTCTTCCGGATACTGGAACGTATCCGGCAACGAAACCGCCATGTAAACCGGCTGCATCCGAGCACACCAATCGGCCAGGAACCTCCTCACTTCCGGGAGCGACCCGCCAGAGGCGGCTTCGTCCACGTCGTAGCCCTTCGACACGAGCGCGCGCCAGTGCTCCGCCCATTTATTCAGGATCCGGTCAAGCCGCAGCACCGCGTGAAACTGATCGTCGCGCTCAGCTCCGTTTTCCCAGTACCGCGCTTCGTCGGGATCGAGCGGGTCATTCGTCATGACCACCTCGCTCACGCCCGCCAGATCGAACACGCGGCGGATGTGGGAACTCAAGTCCTGGGCGGCAAAAAACTCGCGCGCTTCTGTCAAATCGGGACCCGCGGTGGGCAGCCCGAAGGCATTCAGGACCGCCACCACTCCGCGCGTCGCTTCCGAGACGGGGGTGTTCTCCACGAACAGGGCCTGCCAGATCGCGTCCGCCTGCTCGCGCTTTGAGAGCCGGAAATAGTTGGCAGGCGTAATGGCGGCTGAGCGGAACAGCTCGGCTTCCAGGTAATGATAAGTGATCAGCTCGTCGATACCCCACAATCCAAGCTTGCCGAGCGACGGCGTGAAGAGGTGAGTGTGAACGTCAATAAAAGGCGTGAACCGAAGCTCTTCCTCGACGGTCGCTAAAATCGCGGCCGATGTTAGTTCAACCGGTCTTGTAAGCTCTTCAGTTTCGCCCAGCATGGTAGCGTCAAAACTCCTTTGCAAAATGGTTTGCGCGTGGCCCATCCTGACTTTACAACGGCGCCGATAATGTTCAAAATAGATTGATACGATTTTTTGGATCGGTCCTAACGATGGATCTGCATCAGCTTCGGGTGTTTCAGGCGGCCGTGAAGACCGGGGGATTCACCCGGGCAGGGGAGGAACTGCACCTTTCGCAATCCACCGTGAGCCAGCACATCAAACTGCTCGAACAGGACCTGGGTTGTCCGCTATTCATGCGAGTAGGTAAGCGCGTCCTGGTTACGGAGGCTGGCAAGGTGCTGCTGCAGTACGCGGAAAAGATCTTTCGCGATCTGAAGAACGCCGAGATTGCCCTTCGGGAAATGAATGCGCTGAAGCGCGGCACGGTGCGGTTGGGCGTCGGCCCGACAACCCTCATCTATCGATTGCCGCACGTGCTCAGAGATTACAAGCGCCGGTTTCCCGATATCGAACTGATCGTGCTGGCCGGAACCACGGAGTTCCTGCTGGATGCCCTGCGATCGCAGCATCTGGACCTGGCGATCGTCATGCCGACGGGGCCCCAACCGGGGTTGATGTTGACGCCGCTCGGGCGGGAGGAAATGGTGATCGTATTGAACCGGGAGCACCCCCTGGCGCGCCAGCGCACGCTTGGGCCGGAGGATCTGGCTGCTTTGCGTTTCATCCTTTACGAAAAAAACACGGCCATGCAGAATCTGATCGACCGCTTTTTCGATTCGCTGGGAGTGGCGCCGGTCATTACCATGGAAGTGGAGAACAACGAGGCGATCAAGAGCCTGGTACGCGTCGGGCTGGGCGCTTCCATTCTGCCGCTCTGCGCCATCTCGAAGGAGCCTCCCGGCAGCGCGTTGCGAATCCTTCGGGTTAAAGATAAGCCGCTGATGCGGGAATTGAGCCTGGCATCCGCGGACACAGAGATTCTCCCCAACGCCATCCGGGAACTGGCGTCCACGCTCACGGCCGCTCTGAGTCCCCGAGACCGGATAGACTCATGAAAGATAAGGAGACCGGAATGCTCTCGTCTTGGACGATTCGGCTCGTGTGTGGAACTCTGCTCTGCGGCGGACTCTTCGCCCAGGCGCCCCCGGGTAAGAGGAAACTCCTGGCGATTGGAGACACACGCACCGGATTTCAGCACGATTCCGTTTCCCACGCTCTTGCGACCATCGAGCGCCTGGGTTACGAGTCCGGCAGCTACATAACCTACATTCGGACCGACTCCCAGTTGCTCACCAAGGGAAAGATCGAGCGCCACGATCCTCGCACTCCGGACCTGGGGACGAATATCAACGCCAAGAACCTGGATTACTTCGACGCGATTTTCTTTATGGGAACCGGCGAGGGCGACCTTTCCGATCAACAGAAGAAAGATCTGCTCGCCTTCGTGCACGACAGCGGCAAAGGCTTCGTCGGTGCGCATACCGGCACCGACGCCTACTTTACGTGGCCCGCTTTCGGCGAGATGATCGGCGGATACTTCGACAACCATCCGTGGGGTGTCTTCGAGGCGCCGGTCATCGTGGAAGACCCCGAGTTTCCGGCGATGCAAGGATTCCCGGGCGCCTTCACCGTGCGCGACGAGATCTACGTGTTCAAGGCCCCCTATTCGCGGGACAAAGTGCACGTACTCGCACGCCTGGACGCGAGCAAGCTCGATTTCAGCCAGGCGCGCGACCTGCATCGCACCGATCGTGATTTTCCGGTCGCGTGGTCCAAGAGCTATGGGAAGGGCCGCGTGTTTAATTCAACCCTCGGCCACCTGCCGGAATCGTGGGACAACCCTGCCATACAAAAGATGTACTTCGAGGCAATCAAGTGGGCGATGGGTGTGCAAAAGAAATCTGACTAGAGCGTCTTCATGGTTTACGTAGACCGGCGGCCCGCTCGCTCACGCCCGCGGTTCAGTATCGGCACTGTGGGCAGTGAGCCACTTGGGGCCCGACATCAAAAAACCTTTCCATCTTGACGTGACACACGCACTCTTGCGGACGCTTGGCCGTGCGTTCACACGAGTGTGAACGTGGCACGCAAAAGTGCGTGCGCCACGTCAGGATGGCATGGCTATTTCGTGACAGAC
>JBGPHB010000376.1:0-5487 GCA_041484155.1 Bryobacteraceae bacterium | reverse complement strand
TGCCGGAGGCTTCGCGCGTGATCATCGATCCGACCACGTTGCAAATGGCCAGGGTCTTTGAGCCCTTCTGCTTGGCCTCGCGCTGGGCGGCCAGCGTATCGGCCGTTTCGCCCGATTGCGAGATCACCACCGTCAGCGTTTCCTTGCCGACGATCGGATCGCGGTAACGGAACTCGCTGCCGTAATCGACTTCGACCGGAATGCGCGCCAGCCGCTCCATCATGAACTTTCCGGCCAGCGCGGCATGCCAACTGGTTCCACAGGCGACGATGCGCACCTTTTCGAAGGACTTAAAATCCTTGAGCGAAATATCCATCTCGTCCAGGAAGATTCGTCCCGTTTCCTGGCCCACGCGCCCCAGCGTGGTATCGCGCACGGCGCGCGGCTGCTCAAAGATTTCCTTGAGCATGAAGTGCTTGTAGCCGCCCTTTTCGGCCATGATTGGGTCCCAGAGAATGTGCGAGACCTGGCGCTTCAGCGGCTTGCCGTTGAAATCGGTCAGATGCACTCCGTCGCGGGTGAGCACGGCCAGGTCGCCGTCGGCCAGGAAAAACATGTCCCGCGTATAACTCAGAATCGCCGGCACGTCGGACGCCACGAAATATTCGCCATCACCCAGGCCGATGACCACCGGAGGCCCCGAGCGCGCGGCGATGATCTTGCCGGGGTCCTTGCGCGAGATCACGCTCAGCGCGAACACGCCCGTGAGCTGGCGCACGGCGTCGCGCACGGCATTCTCCAGGTTCCCGTCGTAGTGTTTTTCCACCAGATGCGCGATGACTTCGGTATCCGTCTCAGTGACGAACTTGTGGCCCTCTTCGGTAAGCTGCTGTTTGAGCGTGAGGTAATTCTCGACGATGCCGTTGTGCACCACCACGATATCGCCATGGCAGTCGCGATGCGGATGGGCATTCTCCTCCGTCGGCCGGCCATGAGTCGCCCAACGTGTATGCCCGATCCCATAAGTGCCATCCACGGGACTGAGCTTCAACACGTCTTCCAGGTTCCGCAGCTTGCCGGAAGCGCGCCGCACCCCCAGACCGTTGTTCCCTTCCAGCACCGCCAGACCGGCTGAATCGTAGCCGCGATACTCCAGGCGCTTCAAGCCGTCCAGAATGATGGGAACCGCTTTGCGAGGACCGATGTAACCGACGATGCCGCACATAAGTTAATCCAGGAACTCCACTCGATAGTCTTCGATCACCGGATTGGCCAAAACGTCGCGAGCGATCTGGTCCATTTCCCGCGCCGCCTCTTCGCGCACCGCTCCGGGGGCGATGTCGATGTCGAAGAATTTGCCCTGCCGCACGGCCGCGATGGATTTGTGGCCCAGGCCGTTCAGCGCGCCACGAATGGTCTGGCCCTGCGGGTCGAGCACGGTGTTCTTATAGGAGACGAATACGCGAGCCTTCATACACCTATATTAAAGTAGATCGTATGGAGCGCGGTTTTTCTTTACCGGCGCCCCGTTCTGGCCCGTATAATTGGGTAGGAAGGGCTGTCATCGTCAAAGTATCGGTTCTTGCATCCTCGAGTGCCGGCAACTCCACTCTGGTGGCGACGGAGCGGACTCGTCTCCTGGTGGATGCGGGGCTGAGCCGGAAGGAGACTTTCGAGCGTCTGGCCGCCTGCGGCGTGGATCCAGAGTCTCTTACGGCGATTCTGGTCACCCACGAGCATTCCGATCACATCGCGGGGATTCAGGTGATCGCCAAGACTCTTCGGATCCCCGTGTACCTGTCACGGCTGACGGCTCCCTGCATTGCCTGGGGCGAGTACGTACCGCCCATCGAGCTGTTTCAGGCCGGCGCCAGCTTCACGATCGGGGATATCGACGTCACCAGCTTCACCATCCCGCACGATGCCGCCGATCCGGTTGGGTTCTCGTTCCGCGCCGAAGGGATCAAGGTGGGGATCGCCACCGACCTCGGTTACCTGCCCGATTCGATCCGCCACCATCTGCGCGGCTCCGACGTTCTGCTGCTGGAATCGAATCACTCGCTGGAGATGCTGAAGGTCGGACCCTATCCCTGGATGGTGAAGCAGCGCGTCATGAGTCGCGTCGGCCATTTGTCGAACGATGCCGCCTGCGAATTCATTCGAAACGATCTGGATACCAGCACCGGTACGCTGATCCTGGGGCACTTGAGCGAGCACAACAATCATCCCGAACTCGTGCGCCAGGGCGCGTCGCAGGCGCTCGAAGGCCGCGCCCTGTTCACGCAGCTCGTGGTGGTTGAACCGAAGAAGCCGCCGGAGACGTTCTGTTACTGACATTCATTCTGGCCGCTGATAAACGCCGATGAACGCCGATAAGAGCCTCTTTTTCGATCAGCGTTTATCCGCGTTCATCCGCGGCTTCATTGGTTTAACATGATCGCCCGCTACACTCGCCCCGAAATGGGGCGCATCTTCTCCGACGAGAACCGGTTCGCGCAATGGCTCGAAGTGGAGCTGGCCGCGAGCGAAGCCCTGGCGGAGACCGGCGAGGTGCCGGCCGAGGCAGCGCGTGCACTCCGCGCCCACGCCGGATTCGACGTGGCCCGCATTCACGAAATCGAGCGCGAAGTGAAGCACGACGTGATCGCATTCACCACCGCGGTATCCGAACGCATGGCGGCGGCAGGCCAGGCGGACGCGTCCCGGTGGCTGCACTACGGTCTCACGTCCAACGATATCGTCGATACGGCCCAGGCGCTGGTCCTCAAGCAGGCATCGGCCGAGCTGGAAAAGGGGTTGGAGACCCTGTGCGCGTCGCTCAAGCGGCGGGCTTTCGAATTCAAACACACGGTACAGATTGGCCGCACGCACGGTGTTCACGCCGAGCCCATCACCTTCGGTCTCAAACTCGCGTTCTGGTACGACGAGATGCGGCGCAACCTGACGCGCTTGAAAGCCGCGGCCGAGGATCTGCGCGTGGGCAAGATCTCTGGCGCGGTGGGGACCTTCGGCCATATCGGACCCGAGGCCGAAGAGAAAATTTGCGACCGGCTGAGCCTCAAGCCCGCGCCCATCTCTTCGCAAGTGATTGCGCGCGACCGGCACGCAGCCTGGGTCGCGGCGCTCGCCGTGCTGGCGGCCACGCTCGAAACCATCGCGCTCGAAATCCGCCACCTGCAACGCACCGAAGTGCGTGAAGCCGAGGAGCCATTCAGCGAGGGGCAAAAAGGCTCGTCGGCAATGCCGCATAAGCGCAACCCGGTGACTTCCGAGCAGATTTGCGGTCTGGCACGCGTGGTGCGCGCCAATGTCCAGCCGGCGATGGAGAACATCGCGCTGTGGCACGAGCGTGACATTTCGCATTCGTCGGTCGAGCGCGTGATTCTGGCCGACTCCGCCATTCTGACCGATTACATGCTGGCCAAGACCGTCTGGCTCATCGACGGAATGCGAGTTTATCCCGAGCGGATGCGCCGAAACTTGGATAGTACTCGCGGTCTCATCTTTTCGGGCCAAGTCCTTCTCGATCTTGCGGCTGGCGGAATGCTGCGGGAGCATGCCTACCGAGTGGTGCAGGCGCACGCCATGCGGGCCTGGGAGACTGACGGCGATTTTCGCGCCGCTGTCGAGAGTGACCGGGAGATCCTTTCGTATCTATCGATTGAAGAGATTCGCACAGCCTTTTCGCTGGACCGGCACCTGATGCATGTGGACCGCATCTTCGAGCGGGTTTTCCATAGATAATGCTTAAGAATCAATGCTTTAAGAGACGCGCGCCAGACCCGCCTAAATCTAAGGGTCAATTTAATCGCTTCTGGGTTAAACTTATGTAGGAACGGTCCTTAGCCATACGGTGACGGACCCCGAAGTTGCACATGAGTTACTCGCCACGAAGCTTCGAGTACGATTTGGCACGGGTCCTGGTAGTTGATGACGACCCGACGTCTCGCCTCACCCTCAAGACTGTCCTCGAAGCCGGGGGGTATAACGTAGACGCCGCCGCCAGCGCCGCGGAAGCCGTCGGGAAGCTGGACGAAGGCGAATACGAGCTCGTTTTGAGTGATTTGGAGATGGAATCTCCGGAGGCGGGCCTCAAGGTGATCGCCCACGCCCGGATGATGAATTACAAGCCCGCCACGGCGCTGCTTACCACCTATCAAAACGGCAAGCCTAATGGCGCACGCCATCAAAGCTCCCTGCTCATCAAGCCGGAGGATCTCCCCGGGCTGCTGAGTAAAGTCGCCGAGATGATCGGCGAGCGAGCCAGCCGTCGCCTGGAGCGTGAGCTCCGGCTGGCGAGCGTACCGGGCTAACCGGTTTTCTGAGTTTCTACATTTCTGAAACAGAACCCCGCCCTGACGGGCAGGGCTTGTCGTGCGATTTGCAACCACGCTCGTCAACTGCGCCGACAAAGCCCCGCCCGTTAGGGCGGGGTTCAGCCGCGTCGATACGAATATCGATGCGGCAAAAAGAGCGTGTTCGCGGCACATTTATTTCACCCGGCGATCGCCTCCTCCAGTTTCTCCAGTCCTTCGGTAAAGAAGTGATCCCGTGCCTCAATGAAGGTTAGCCGTTTGGGCTCGGCCAGGGAGGCGACCAGCGTCTCGATTTCGGACACGGGTCCGAACTCGTCGTGAGTGCTCTGGATGAACCAGCGCGGGGTGGTGCAACCCTCCAGATACAGCCGGTCTTTATACGTGGTCGGGAATCCAACGGCGATCAAGCGTGTTGCTCCCGGTTGACCGCATCCCAGCCGCAGAATGACCCGTGAGCCGAAAGAGAAACCGGCGAGTGTGTAGGGCAACTCAGGAAAACGCCGCCGCAAATACTCGAGCGCCGCACGGGCGTCGTCTAACTCACCTTCCCCATCGTCGTAGGTTCCCTCACTCAAATTGACGCCGCGATAGTTGAACCGCAGCACTGCGGCACCGGTCCGGCGCAACCCCCGCGCGATCCGATAGACCACTTTGTTATGCATCGTTCCGCCGTGCTGGGGGTGCGGGTGGCAGACGAGCGCGACGGCGACCGGGGCCCGGTCCTCCGGTTCTTGAGCAATGCCTCCAGCCGTCCCGCGGGGCCTTCCAGAAACAGCGATTCGATCTTCCGCGGCATCAATTTCTTTCCGCGCACAACGCAGCAGGGCGCGGACAATCTAATCGCGAGCGCGCCCTGCGCCGTGCGCTAGACCATTTTCGGGGTTTGCTGTCGCCCGCTCCCTGACGGTCGCGGTTCGGTAAGGGGCTCATTGCCCACAGTACCGACACCGAACCGCGCGCGTGAGCGAGCGGGCCTGTGGTCTACGTAAACCATGAAGATGCTCTAGTTCGTGCGGTAGTTTGTGAACTGCGTATCGACGCCGAAGTCGGTCCCGCGCAACAGTTGCATCACCTCTTGCAGGGTATCGCGGTCCTTGCCGGCGACCCGCACGAAATCGCCCTGGATCGAGGCCTGCACCTTCTTTTTGCTGTCCTTGATGACCCGCACGATCTCGCGCGCCTTTTCAACGGGAATGCCCTGCTGGAGCGAAATCTCCTGACGCACGGTGGA
>JBGPHB010000375.1:0-5499 GCA_041484155.1 Bryobacteraceae bacterium | reverse complement strand
CGAAACCCTGCTTGCTCACGTCCAGGCGATACGGCCCAACGGGCAGGTTCGCGAGCACATAGCTGCCATCGTCGCCCGCGGTCACAATTCTGACCGCGCCCGTGGCTGTTTGAGTGGCCTTGATCTCGGCGCCGGCGACAGCCGCGCCGGTCGCGTCCTGAATCGTGCCTTGAATCTGAGCTGTGTTTTGGGACTGCGCCAACAAACCGACGCAGCTAAGCGAGCAAACGAGAACCACCAGCAGTGTTTTCATCCAAAAGCCTCCCAACTGGGTGATAAGTTTATCCGATCCAGGGCACGGAGTCAATCGGGGGGTAGGGTAGGCCGGGCAGTGCCGCAGAGCAGTTGACCCCGCCCTAACGGGCGGGGCTTGCGGGGTGTTGTAAACGCACGACAAAGCCCCGCCCGTTAGGGCGGGGTTCCGTTCGGAAGTGCACGCGGTCAAATGTTCGCAGTAGTTGCGGCACGGGCAGACCAACCCCGTGTAGGCGATTGCTGAGAGGCTGGTGTCACAGCATCGAGCTGCCGGACAGCCGCATCATCCAGTCTGCTCTGGCTCCGTTACGCCTCGCGTGTTCGCCTCCCGAGTCGCACTAGCCCCAGTACTGGAACTCGGGATCAGCCAGGCGCGCAAAGCGTCACTGACTGCGTCGGGGCGCTCCATGGTCGACATATGCCCGCAATTTGGAACGATGACGAGCTCGCTCCCCCGGATTTTCGCAGCCATCTCGGCATGTCTGGCGGGCGGACTCCACGTGTCCTCGCGGCCGCTCAACAGTAACGCGGGGCATCGAATCCGTTCGAGCAATGCATTCGCGTCCGGCCGCGCCAGCAACGCTCGCTGTTGCGCTTCGAAAATGTCGGGCGTTTTTCGCTCGAGCATGTCGAGGATGGAGTCCACGAGCGCGGCGTCACCTAAGCGCGCGGCGTCGATCATGGGGGGCAGCCAGGTTCGTCCCATCACTCGCATCCCCTTGGATCGAGCGAGGCCAACCAGAGCCAATCGGCGCCGGGCTTCCTCGTCGCCGGCGGCGCCGGCCGGACGCGCGTCACTACCGGTATTCAGAAGCGCGATCCGCGAAACGCGCTCCGGCGCGAGCCGGTACACTTCGAGGGCGACTCGTCCGCCCATGGAGTGGCCGGCCAGCGAAAACCGTTCGGGCGCGCTCCGAAGAGCCGCCTCAGCCATCGCGGGGAGCGAATCCAGGGAACCCCAGTCCGGTATGGAGCAGGCCGCCACGCCGGACAGGGCTTGCGCCTGGTGCTTCCAAACAGACTGATCGCACAACAGGCCAGGAAGTAGCAGGAGATCGATCACTCTGTGCTCTGCCGAACCGTCTGAGGAAGGGGCCGCGCATGCGGGCGTTTCCGGAAGAAGACGACGCCCCGGTACAACATCAGGATTGTGAGGATGGCGCCATACATCAGCGGTAGACGTTCGTCGGATTTCACGAGCCACATATAGTGAATCACGGCCGCAAGCGCGCTGAAATAAATCAGCCGATGAAGCAACTGCCAGCGTTTGAAGCCAAGACGCCGGACCCAACCCGCGGTCGAGGTTACGGCTAGCGGCGCCATGAGCAGCAAGGCGGTCATGCCCACGGTGATGAATCGCCGCTTCAGCACGTCCTTCAGCATTTCGCCCCATTCAAAGTTCTTGTCGATCCACAACCACGTCGTGAAGTGTGTGAACCCATAGAAGAACGCAAACAGTCCCAGCATCCGGCGGAAGCGGGTCAATTGAGGTTCGTTGAACAGCCCGCGGAGAGGCGTCACGGTGAGGGTAATCAGCAGGAATCGTATGGTCCAGTCACCCGTATAGTGGGTGATGAACTCGACGGGATTGGCGGTGAGGTCCTGTTTCCAGTAGCGCCATCCCAGAATCAGCCCAGGCGTCAAGCACAGGAGAAAAAGCAGGACCTTCGTCCATCTGCTCAAGAAGATCCGTTTCATGCCCCGTCAGTAATTCTTGATAAGATCCATCCCGGTGTAGAGACTGGCCACCTGATCGCCGTATCCGTTGAATTTCTGAGTCTTGGTCGGCTTAACGTCGGGAAGCCGCCGTTCCACGGTTTGGCTCCAGCGCGGATGATCCCGTTCGGGATTCACGTTCGAGTAGAAGCCGTACTCGTTGGCCGCGGACAGATTCCAGGTGGTAGGCGGCTGTTTTTCGACAAAGCGAATCTTCACGATCGACTTGATGCTCTTGTATCCGTACTTCCACGGCACCACCAGCCGAATCGGCGTGCCATTCTGGGCCGGCAGGGTTTGTCCGTACAACCCCACGCAAAGCATCGCCAACGGATGCATGGCCTCGTCCAGGCGCAGCCCTTCCACGTAAGGTAACTGGATGCCGGCGTACTTACCCTGCGGCATCTCTTTCGGCTCGTAGTAAGTCTGGAAGGCCACGTACTTGGCCTTGGAGGTAGGCTCGAATTGCTTGAGGAGAGCACTCAGGGAAAACCCAATCCAAGGAACCACGATCGACCACCGTTCGACGCAGCGGTGCCGGTAAATTCGCTCTTCGAGCGGCGCGACCTTCATGATGGAGTCGAGGTCCATCTGGCGCGGCTTGGTTACCTCACCCTCGATCGAAACGGTCCAGCTCTTCGGATTGAAGTTCTTGGAGTATTCGGCCGGCTCCTCCTTGCCCGTCCCGAACTCGTAGTAGTTGTTGTAATGCGTGATGATGTCCAAAGACGTCAGTTTTTCATCCGTGCTGAAGGGAGGCTTGGTTTTGGCCGCATTGAGCTTTGCGACACCCGAAGCGAACGGACTCGCGAGCGCTCCCAGCGCCATCGAGCCGGCAGTCAGGAACCGGCGGCGGTTCAGATAAAGCTCTTTGGGCGTTACGTCGGAGTAGTGAAGATCGGTGGCATTGCGGATGATCATGGCCTATACCCTCACCATAAGCATAGCTCCAAAACGCAAAAAAAGCGCCTGTGCGCTGCTTCGCCGGGTGATCGGCAGCATTTCGCGCACAGGCGCGCATGGAGAGGACCTGAGAAGTCTATGGCTGCACTTGAAATGGCGGAATGAACCGAGCGGCCTAGAGCGTAACAGTACTCGGACCTCGCGCGATATCGGGCTCTTACGCGATTCTTTGTTATACTCACGAGAGCCCTATGCGAGATCTGCGACTGGGCGACGTAATCGATGATTACTGCGTCAAGTGCCGCCGTTTAACCAACCATTCCATCGTATCGCTATTGAACGGAGCGGCGGCGAAAGTTCGGTGCCGCACCTGCTACAGCGATCACGACTTCCGGAATGAGCAAGCTCCGCCGTCAAAGAAGGAGCTTTTGAAACAAAAGGAACTGTTCAACGCGGTCCTTTCCGGCGTCGCGCCCGCCGAGCCGGCCGCTGCCGACGAACAGCCGCTGCCCGCCGACACAAAGCCCAAGAAGAAAAAGTAGGCTATTTGCCGTCGCCGCCGTGATCTACGTCCCCGTAAGCCTTCGCCACGCTGCTCAGTTGAACTGAATCCTCCTTCTTTGGGGGTGGAGGAGCCGGTTTGGCCTTGGGTGGCGCCGTCGTGTGGGGACTGTAGAGCTGGTTTATAGGGGTAGTACTGCTCACGTGGCTGATCATTCGTCAGAAATCTCCTGGAGCGCTTATCGGCCGCCGCACCAAAGATGAGAGAGTTTGTTACACCCTGCCGGACTACCTTGATGAGCCGGCATGCGCGATCCTTTGATTTCACCACTTGTCGCCATCGTCACGGGCATTCTGTTGGGACGCTGGCTCGGGTTTTCCGTGCGCGAATCGATCTGGCCGCTACTGGCATTTCTAGCATTAGCGGTCCTGGCGCGCCGGCAGCTACGGAGTCCGCCATACCTGACGCGTACGTGTTTGGGCCTGGCGCTTCTGTGCGTGGGCGTACTTGCCGAAGCCTCGCATCGCCCGGGACCGCCACCGGAGATCGACGCCGGGTTGCGCGAGACCGTGCTACTCGAAGGATGCGTGGTGGAGCCGACGGTGTTTTCGGCCGAGCGGGCGAAGTTCACGATGGAGCTGGATCCCGGAGCGCGGGCTCGCGTCAGCCTCGCATTGCAGGATGAAGGCCCTCCGCGGCGGCTCGACTATGGCGAACGCATTGAAATTGAAGCGCGGGTCCGCCGTCCACACAACTACAATAATCCCGGATCATTCGATTACGCGGCGTACCTGGCGCGCCAGAAGATTTTCTGGACCGCGACGATGGCGCCGGGCTCTGTCGCTCGCGTCCTCCCCGGACGCTGCGGCTCGCGTTTCATGGCGCTCGTATTCGCTCTTCGTGTCGCCACGCTGGATCGCATCGAGCGTCTGTACCAGGGGGACGTTTACTCCACCGGAATGATGGAGGCGATCCTCATCGGCGAATCGTCAAAGCTCGAAAAGGTCTGGACCGAAAACTTCCGCCGTACCGGCACGTTCCATGCGCTGGTAATTTCCGGGGTGCATGTCACGGTGCTGGCCGGAGTCCTGTTGTTTCTGCTTCGCTTGTGCGCGCTCCCGGAGATCCCCGCGCTGGCCGTTACCGCCGCCGCTGCGTGGCTCTACGCGTTGGTCTCCGGGCTTTCGGCGCCGGTAGTGCGGGCCGCGGGCGGCTTTACGCTGTACCTGATCGCGCGGTTTTTCTTCCGCCGCGGGCGAGTCATGAATCTGCTGGCCGCGATCGCGCTGGTGTACCTGCTGTGGGACCCGGGCCAGATGTTCGACGCCAGCTTCCAGCTTTCCTTCTTATGCGTCGCCGCCATCGGCGCACTGGCCGCCCCATTGCTGGAAGCGAGTTCCGCTCCGCTGGCCCGTGGCCTGCGAGGGACCGCCAGCACAGACGCCGATCCGCATTTGGACCCTCGAGCCGCGCAATTCCGGGTCGAGTTGCGTTTGGCGGCCGAAACCATCGGTTGGTGGACGCGATTGCCGGCACGGGCGGTCATCGATCCGCTCGCACTCATACTCCGGCTGGTCCTGTTCGCGTTCGAAATGGCGGTGATCTCGACTGTAGTGCAGGTGGGCCTGGCGCTTCCCATGGCTGAGTACTTTCATCGCGTGTCGTTCTCCGGACTCACTGCAAACCTGCTCATCGTGCCGCTGCTGGAGGCGGTTGTGCCCATCGGATTCTTCGCCGTCTTCACCGGGTGGCGTTGGACCGCGGCGTTGGCGGGTTGGATGCTCAAGCTTTCGGCTAGAGTGGCCGATTGGCACACCGGGCTGGAACCCTCCTGGCGTGTACCGGACCCGCCGTTGTGGCTGGCGCTGGCGTTCGTGGCCGCGCTGATTGCCCTGGCGGTGTTGGCGCTGAATCGCATGTGGCGAATCCCCGCTCTCGTCGCCGTGCTGGCGCTATTCTCCCTGCTGCTGTGGCAGCCGTGGCCGGTGGTGGTCGAACCGCATACCGTCCACGGCCGCCTGCGCGATTCCGAGGCGGACTTCATCTTCCAGCTCACCGACCGCGCGGACATCGTGATCTTCAAGTGCCATTACCAGAAGTGGCGGCTCGACTGGACATTCCAT
>JBGPHB010000374.1:0-5502 GCA_041484155.1 Bryobacteraceae bacterium | reverse complement strand
GCTCGAGCGCAACGTCATCGAAGTAGCGCCGATCGCGTTCATGCGCGGCCGCACTTTGAACGACAGTTTCATCATCATGGATGAAGCCCAGAACAGCACGCCGGAGCAAATGAAGATGATCCTCACCCGCCAGGGATTCAATTCCAAGATGGTGGTGACGGCCGATCCCACGCAGATCGACTTGTTGCCGGGGCAGCGCAGCGGGGTGATCGAGGCGATTGACGTGCTGCGCGACGTGGACGGCATCAGCTTCGTGCAATTCGACGACCGCGACGTGGTGCGCCACAGCCTGGTGCAAAAAATCGTAAAGGCGTACGAACGTCACAACGAGGTGGCTGGCGTCCGCCAGTTGTCGCTGAAGCTCAGTGAGCAGGCCGCCGAGCCTAAACTGGAGTCTTCCGCTTCCAACGAGTCTTCGGCCGCCTAGCGCCGTCCCATGTCTCCAGACGACAGTTCTCTGCTGTTCCGTTATCCCGCGCGAAACCTGCGGCGCGCGGACCTGCGTGCGTTCCTAGAGGACGTGGTGGGCCGCGTCGCGCGGGGGCGCGGGATTACGTGCCTGATCACGGACGATCGGGAGCTGCGCCGGCTCAACCGTGAATTCCGCGGCAAGAACCGGGCCACCGACGTGCTGTCCTTTCCTTCCGGCGACGGAGGAGAAATCGCGATTTCACTCGACCGTGCCGCGGCGCAGGCCGCCGAGCACGGCCACGCGATCGAAGACGAAATCCGCATCCTGATCTTGCACGGTGTGCTGCATCTCGCCGGAATGGACCACGAAACGGACACCGGCGAAATGGCCAGGACCGAAACCAGTTGGCGGCGCCGGCTCGGTCTTCCCGATGGCCTGATCGAGAGGGCCAGCGCGTGACGACGTTTTCACTCGCGGTGCTGGGCGTCCTGGTGGGCGTGGGCGTGGCGCTGGTCACCTGCCTGCAAACTTTCTATCTCGAGTCTCTGCGCATTCGTACACGGGAGCGGCAGTCGCTCCAGTTCTTCAAGGAGACGCTCGAGGCGAAACTCGGTCTCGAAACCGAGCGCGGTACGCTCACATTCTCGCTGGTAAAACACCTCGGGCTGGCTGTTCTCGGCTGCGTGACCGTGGCAGCCACGGTACAAGGCTCGCCCACGTGGGAAGCGCTGGCTGTCGCTTGCTTGCTGGTCGGATTCTACACGGTGGTGGGCACGTATATCGTGCCTCAGATCGTCTATCGCAAGAGTAGCGGGCGAGGGCTGCTGATCCTGGTTCCGTTGTTTCGCGTGCTCGCGCTGGCCGTGCGCCCGCTGGTCTGGATGCTCGAGTTCCTGCAGTCGCTGTTTGAGCTGGATGAAGCCCCCAAATCCGACGAAGCGCAACGGCCGGAGGAACACATCGAAGCGCTGATCCTGGCGGGCGAGGAAGAGGGCATCATCGAGAAAGGCGACCGCGAGCTGATTCAATCCGTCGTGGCTTTCGGCGACAAGACCGTGCGCGAAGTGATGACGCCGCGGCCGCGCGTGGTCGCGATCCGCCAGGCGGCGACGCTCGAGGAGCTTCGCCAGCTCGTCATCCACGAACAGTTTTCCCGCATTCCCGTCTACGAAGAAAACATCGATCAGATCATCGGGTTTGTGCACGCGCGCGACATGTTCGAGCTCGATGAAAACCAGCGTGCCCGGCGCACGGTGCGGGATATTCTGCGCCCGATCCGCACCGTGCCGGAGTCCAAGGCGGTGAACGACCTGCTGCGCGAAATGCAGGAGGAGGGCGCGCACATGGCCGCCGTGGTGGACGAGTACGGCTCCACCGCCGGGATCGTCACCATGGAGGACATGGTGGAGGAGATCGTGGGCGAGATCCACGACGAGCACGAACCGGACCGCGACTTCCGCGAGGATCCTGACGGCAGCTATGTAGTTTCGGGCAGCTTCGACATCGGGCGGCTGGAAGACTTGCTGGATTTCCGCTTGCAGGATGGTACGGAATCCACCACAGTCGGAGGACTGATCACAGAATGGCTGGGGCACGTGCCCGAAGTGGGCGAAGAGGCCGAGCGCGACGGCATCTCCATCAAGGTTCTGGCCGCAAACAATCTGCGCGTGGACCAGGTTCGCGTGGCGAAAGCGGCCACGAATGGACACGAGTGAACACGACTAGAACCAGTCCATTTGTAGACTGCGAAGAGTTGACCGCCTGCGAGAACCCCGCCCTGACGGGCGGGGCTTTCCAAACCGCCGGCAAGCCCCGCCCGTCAGGGCGGGGTTCCGCGGATACAAGTCTTTGGTTGGGGCTACGCCGCTCCGTGTTCATTCTCCTATGAGCCACCACGCGGGGTTTGTCGCGATTCTGGGTCGCCCCAACGCCGGCAAATCCACGTTGCTGAACGCGATGCTCGGCGCGAAGCTGGCGATCGTCGCGTCGAAACCACAGACCACGCGCACGTCGATCCAGGGAGTTCTCACGCTCCCGGACGCACAGATCGCGTTCGTCGACACGCCGGGGATTCACAAGTCGAGCACGCTGCTCAACAAGCGCATGATGGACGCGGTGCGCACGGCGGCGGATGGCCCGGACGTGGTGCTGTTCGTGGTGGATGCGCTTGCGCCATACTCGGAGCAGGACGTCCAGGCCGTGGATCTGGTGAAAAAGGTGGACGCGCCGGCGCTCGTGGCGTTCAACAAAGTGGACCAGCTTAAGGATAAAACCAGGGTGCTCGCGCTGATTGAGCGCTATCGAGTGCTGCACGAATTCGCGGATTTTATCCCGATCTCCGCGCTCACCGGCGATAGTCTGGACGTGCTGCTGAAAGAGATCCTTGCGCGTCTGCCGGAAGGGCCGGCACTCTATCCCGCCGACTACATCACTGACCAGCCGCAACGGTTTTTCGCGGCAGAGGTCCTGCGCGAGAAAATCCTGCACTTGACGCGGCAGGAAGTGCCGCACGCCGTCGCCGTGATGGTCGACTCGTGGGAAGACACGCCGAAACTCCTGCGCATCGCGGCGACCATCTACGTGGAGCGCACCGGCCAAAAGGCAATCCTGATCGGCGCGGGCGGCGTTACGCTCAAGAAGGCCGGCACGCTCGCGCGGCAGGAGTTGGAAGAATCGCTGGGGCGCAAGGTGTTCCTGCAGACGTTCGTGAAAGTGCGGCCCAACTGGCGCGACGACCCGGAGTTCCTGACTGCTGTCAACGGGCGTTAAGCTTAAGGAAAGGAAACTCATGCGCTACCTATCGCTGTTGCTCATCCTCGTACTGGTGGTACCGCTGCTGGCGCAGGGCACCGCCTCAGATGATCGGATTTACGACGAAGTCCGCCGCAAGCTGGCCAACGACGTCAACGTGAAAGGCGGCGGGCTCGAAGTCATCGTGAAAAATGGCGCGGTGACGTTGCAGGGCAGGGTGCATGACGGAAAAGCGAAAGACAAGGCCGAAAAAATCGTCAAGAAGGTGAAGGGCGTGGTGGGTGTCACCAACCAGTTGAAAATCTTCGGTCAAGACTAGTGGGGCAGGCAATCCTGCCGGCAAGCCGGCTTTCGTGCCGGCTTTTTTGGGCTGCATCGGGAGAAGAAAGCCGGCCTGGAGGCCGGCTCGCCGCCATGACTGGCTGCCCCACAAGCCGTCCAAAGAATCTTTGCGGCGGACAATCTATTAGACACCTAGTGGCGGAAATGGCGCACTCCGGTGAACACCATCGCCAGTCCTAGCCGGTCCGCCGCCGCGATGACCTCTTCGTCGCGCAAGGATCCGCCGGGCTGGATCACCGCTGTAATCCCGTGCCTGGCCGCTTCCTCCACGCCATCCGCGAACGGGAAGAACGCGTCGGAGGCGATCACTGCTCCCGTCAAAGGCAGAACGGCCTTCATGGCACCGACCTTCACCGCATCGACGCGGCTCATCTGACCCGCGCCAACGCTGATGGTTTGTCCCGCCCGTGCGTAAACGATCGCGTTGGACTTCACGTGCTTGGCGATCTTCCAGGCGAACTCGAGGGCTGTCCATTCGTCGGCCGTGGGAGTGCGCTTGGTTTTGACTTGCGTTTCAGTGCGCGTTAGCCGGTGAACGTCGGGTGTTTGCGCCAGAAACCCGCCGCTGATGGATTTCACCACCAGTTCGGGCGGCACCGCCGTCACACGGAGCAATCGCAGATTCTTCTTTCCCGCAAGAATCCCTAACGCCTCCCGCGAATAGTCCGGCGCGGCGATCGCCTCGATGAAGGTCTTCGCGACCTCGGTGGCGGTTTCGCCGTCCAGCGCGCGGTTGAACGCGAGAACGCCGCCATAGGCTGAGGTGGGATCGGCTTCGAAGGCCCGGCCGTAACTTTCCGCGAGTTTGGACGCTTCCGCGCAACCGCAGGGGTTGGTGTGTTTGACGATGGCCGAGGCGGGAGCCTCGAATTCACAGATCAACTGCCAGGCGGCGTCGAGATCGACCAAGTTGTTGTAGGAGAGTTCCCTGCCCTGGATCTGCTCGGCTCCCGCAATGCCGATGCGGCCCGCGGTGTATAGCGCGGCCGACTGGTGCGGATTCTCGCCGTAGCGGAGCGCCAGCGTTCGAGGCACGCGTATATCCAGCGTGGCCGGCAACGCTTCTCCGGTTGGAGGAATGTCCGCCAGCCGCACGGTGACGGCCCGATCGTACGCGGCCGTGGTCGCAAAGGCCTTCTTGGCTAAACGCCAGTGCGTCTCGAGGGAAAGCGCTCCGCCGTTCGATCGAAGCTCTTCGATGAGCCCGCCGTAGTCACTTGGCGACGTTACTACTGCGACGTCCTGATAGTTCTTTGCGGCGGCGCGGATCATGGTGGGCCCGCCGATGTCGATGTTCTCGATCAGCTCTTCGAGCGCCGCATCTGGCTTCGCAGCCACTTTCTCGAACTCATACAGATTCACGCAGACCAGGTCGATCGGCGGGATCCCGTGCTGTTCAAGCGCGCGCATGTGCTCGGATTTCGAGCGCACCGCGAGGATGCCGCCCGCAATGCGCGGGTGGAGCGTTTTCACGCGGCCGTCCAGCATCTCGGGAAATTGCGTGACGTCGGCGACTTCCCGCAGAGGAGCGACGCCGGCCTCTTTCAGCACGCGAAAGGTTCCGCCAGTGGAGACAAGCTCGACGCCGAGCGCCGACAAGGCTCGTGCAAAATCGGCAATTCCGGTTTTGTCGGTGACGCTCAGCAGAGCGCGCTCGATACGGGGCATGCAGAAGCTATTGTGACACCTGCCGGACGTTCAGATGAGCCGGTGCACTCGCGATTCCGCCGACGGTTACAACCACGGGCTTCACGCCCGGCGAAGCGTTCCGCGGAATCGTGAAGTTGATCTGGGTGACTCCCGTCAGCCCCGGCGTGATTCCGATGAACCCAATGAGAGCTCTCACGCCGCCCACGGTGACTGTGACCGGGAGCCGCGGCTCCGGCAGTTGATCGAGCGGCGTGGCGGATGCCGGCGTCGCCCCGGTTGGAAGCAACGGCGCTACGTCACCGTCTCCGGTAATGAACGCCGTCAGGGTTTGTCCCGGAGAGCCGCTT
>JBGPHB010000373.1:0-5506 GCA_041484155.1 Bryobacteraceae bacterium | reverse complement strand
CTGGTTGACGTAGTCGGGCGGTACCAGCAAACACGCCGCCTTCGATGCGCTCGCCTGCTGCAAGGCGCGGCCCCTGGTTACGAAGGAAAGATCGTTCGGCCCGGCGTCTTCCAGCGGCGCCACGCGGCGAACCTCACATTCTCCGTCCCCTTCCCAATCGGACTCCAGCCAGGCGGCGAGTTCCTTGACGCGCACACTCTAACGGTATGTCATTTTGACAGGGAATGAAAATAGGCGTTCCACCCGAGGGCGCCGTGCATGCCAGGGCCCCAGGCGAACGCCTATTTTTCATGGTTCGGAGGACATTCTCTGTGATTGACTTGTTAGTGCGTTCGGCCCGGAAATAATCTCACACGAACCATTGGAACCGTCTAAGTTGTGCCGATCCAAGCAGTTTCACCGTTTGCGGGTCCGAAGCATACCCTTTGATGACGGTGCCAAAAGGGTACAGGCACGAATTTCGCAAAGGCGGCGAAATTCGAGCCAGTCCCCTTTTGGGGATGCTGTAACGCTAAGATGGTACGCGCTATGTGGCCACAAACTTATGCACCCCTGGGCGACAGTCTCCCTCTTTCCGCGCTCGTCGCCGCGCTGCCCATCTTCACGCTGCTGATTCTGCTCGGAGTGTTGCGCAAGCCGGCTTGGATCGCGGCGCTCTCCGGGTTAGGCGCCGCGGTGTTGGTGTCGCTGTTCGTCTATCGCATGCCGGGGCCGCTGGTCGCAAGCTCGGTTGCGTACGGCGCGGCATACGGCCTGCTGCCCATCGGGTGGATCGTGTTCACGGCGATTCTGCTCTACCGGGTGACCGTCGAGACGGGCAAGTTCGAAATCATCAAGGATTCGATCGGCAGCCTCACCGGCGATCAGCGCCTGCAAGCGTTATTGATCGCGTTCGCGTTCGGCGCGTTTGTCGAAGGCGCCGCGGGATTCGGAACTCCGGTGGCCGTCGCCGCGGCGATGCTCACCGGGCTGGGTTTCACACCGTTCTATGCAGCCGCGATCTGCCTGCTGGCGAATACTTCTCCAGTGGCGTTCGGGTCCATCGGGATTCCAATCGTGACCTTGCAGGCCGTTACCGGTTTGCCGCTCCAGACGCTTTCGGCCAACGTCGGCCGCCTCTCCGCTCCCATTTCGTTGTTCGTGCCGTCGTACATGATCCTGGTCATGGGTGGCCTGGGCGCCTTGCGCGCTGTCGCCCCGGCGGCGGCCGTGTGCGGGATTGCGTTCGCGGGAGGGCAATTCTTCGTTTCCAACTACCTGGGACCATACCTCACCGACATTCTGGGTTCGCTGGCCGCGATCGGGGGCCTCGTGGTTTTGCTGAAAGTCTGGAAACCGAAAGGCGCCAAGGCCGCGACTCCGCACCTTCATAAGGGAGGCAGCGTGCTCCTGGCGTGGACCCCGTACGTGTGCCTGGTGGTCGTGGTGTTGCTGTGGGGACTCGACTCCGTGAAGGCGGTGTTGAACCACGTCACGGTCGTATTTCCCTGGCCGGGGTTGCACAATCAGATTCAGCGGCTTCCACCAGTGGCGGCCAAGGCATCGCCCTATGCCGCCATGTACACGTTCAACTGGCTGTCGGCGTCCGGGACCTCTTGCCTGATTGCCGTGTTCGCCGCCTCCGCGATCCTGCGGGTCTCGCCCGCGAATCTGGCACGCTGGACCTGGGCTACCGCGAAGCAACTCGCACTTCCGATGTTAACCATCGCCAGCGTGCTCGCTCTGGCGTACCTCATGAACTATTCGGGGGCCACCGCCACCATGGGCCTCGTCATCGCCGGCACTGGCAGCATGTTTCCGTTCTTCAGTCCCTTGCTGGGCTGGCTGGGCGTGTTCCTTACCGGCAGCGATACGTCCGCCAACGCGCTGTTCGGCCCGTTGCAGGTGGTTACGGCGAATCGCCTGGGCCTCAACCCCGCGCTCATGGCGGCGGCGAATTCCAGCGGCGGCGTGATGGGCAAAATGATCAGCTTATCGAGCATCGCTGTGGCGGCCGCGGCTACCGGCATGAAACAGTCGGAGGAAGGGAAGCTATTCGCTTTCACGCTTCGGCACAGCATTTTTCTGGCGGCCGTGAGCGGGTTTGTGGTGTTGTTTTACGCTTACGTCATGCCCGGCTGGGCGCTGTGAGTCAGCCCGCTCCGTAACCGTCGCGGTTCGGTATCGGCACTTTGCCCAGTCAGCCACTTACTGAACCGCGACCGTGAGGGAGCGGGCTGGCTCTTACTTCTTTGACTTTTCCGAGTCCGGAGCGTCAGCGCTGTTCCCTCCGAGAAACAGCACTTGCCCGTTGGGCAACGTAACGTCGCGGCCATTGGCGCGGAGCGAGCCGTCCTTGGACTGGTACCCGTCCACGATGACTTCAGTCCCATTCTTCAGGGAGTCTCTCGTAAAACCGCGCCTGAGCAGAGTGTTCGGCGTGCCGGTTTCGACCATCCATTCCTCGACGGAGCCGTCCTCTTTCTTCACGTCAATGTGCATCCAAGCATGCGGATTGATCCATTCCATTTTCGTGACCGTTCCGCGCAGCTTGACCGGCTTCTTGGCGTCGAATTCCGCGGCGAATGCGTGATGGGCGGACACCGGCATTCCTGCCGTGGCCAAAAGCAAAGCAAGAGCGGCGATCGGCTTCATTTGGCTTCTCCTCTTTTTTCGCGGGCGCGAGCTCCCGTCAGGAAGTGGACCATGTCGTAATTGTCTTCGTGACACGCGTACTCATACATCTGCTCGCGGGGGTCGATCTTGGTCCAGGGAATTCTTGCGGTCCAGGGTTTGGTCCAGGTTTTCGGATCCTCCACTGTGAATTCATAGTTCAGCGTGTCCGCATCGACCCGGGTAAAGCGTTCCGTGATGCGGAAGGTCTCGGGATTGGTCCCCAGAAAGGTCACGCCATCGTCGGTCCGGAAATTGGTGGTCTCGACCACCAGCGTATTTCCGTCCCAATGGCCGCGCGAGTCGCCCAGCCACTGGTGCAGGTTCTTTCCAAGATGCGGACGGCCATCCAACGGAATCGTGCGAGCGCTATGAATCATCTCCGGCGCAATCACCACGTAGCCCGGACTCTGGAAAATATGAAAGTCGTTGTTGTAGATGGTCGGCAAATACGGAGGCGAGTCGGTCCGAATGATACAACGCACCGGCAGGGAGAAGTCCCGGTAGCTATCGGGCAGGCCGGCGTTGAAGCGAGCGTTGGCCGCCGCGCGCGCGGCTCTGGCTTTCTCCCGCTCCGGCGACTGCGGCGCCGGCGGAGGAATTCTCCCATCCGGCGGGTCCACAATCAGCGACGTGCGATGGTCTGCCGTGATCTTTAGCCGGCGTGCGTCCATCCAGTGGTCGTTATAAGCCCGGTTGACGTCGACTTCGGGCCCCCCGTCACGGCGGTCGCGAGTCAAGTCGTGTTCCAGATCCTTTTGAAAGTCAACCGCTTCTTCGTCCGTCAGGACATCTTTGGCTCCCACGCCGCCGGGCCGTTGCAGAGGGGTGCTCGTGGCATCGTTCCATACGCCCTGAAGGTCCGGATCGCCCCAAGGGGTGTGCGGCGCGGCCGATTTCTTCACGGCAGCCGCTGTCTTGGCGGCGGCCTTGGGCGCCTGGGCCTTGAGGGGCGATAACAAGACCACCGAAATCGCGAACGTGAGAATTCCTAACCGATTCACTTGGTTGCCTCCTTTCCGAAACGTCCGAACAACATCTGTTCGGTGAACGGTACACACTTGAATTCCAGAAGCTGAAGGTTCTTTTCCAGGCGACGATACAGCGGAAAACTGATCTTCCACGGCCGGGTGTACACCTTCGGGTCCTCGATCGTGGCTTCGTACATGAGGTGGTAGGGACTCACAGGAGTGTAGCGTTCCACGACGTGGAGGTCCTCGCTATGGAAATCTCCCGCCCGATCGAGCCAGCTCTCTTCGCGCTGTCCCGTCACATCGACGACCAGCGTATCTGCTTCCCATCGGCCCCGCGACCAACCCATCCAGGAAGGAGTGGGCGCCTCACCTTTCCAGTTCATCCGGACGATGCGAGTGGCGCTGGTGAACTCATACGCGATGAGGATGTAGGGGCTGGATCCTTGCACAATTCGAAACGGAAATGGCATGTAGGTCGCACGCGGCACGCCCGGCATGTAGCATTTCAGCTCGGGATCGCCAAGGTCGTGCCATTTCTTATCGCTGCTGACGTCCACCGTCATCCGTTTTTCAAAGTTCTGTTTCTTTTTCGCCAACGCCTCAGCGCGGTAAGGGATTTCGCCGCCCTCCACGATGCTCTGTCCCGCGGCTCCAGCGCCATACGCACCCATGAGTTCGGGGTGTGGCCCGGGTTGCGCCTCGTGATCCTGGAGGTCCAAATTGGCGGTGACTAGCGCCTGCCAGATGCCATTCAGGTCGGGATGACCGTCAGCCATGTGAGGAGCTCGGTACGGCGGAAACTGTTGACCTGCGGCCAGTCCGAGAGTGGCAATTGCGGCTGCGAACCAGTTACGCATGGATATCGGCCATCAGTATACACCCGGTCAGTCCCGCATGCTTACGCATGGCGGTTCGGTGCTGGCTCTGAACCGCCATGCGTAAGCATGCGGGCTACACGATAATTGGAGGGAATGTGTGGAATAGCCGGTTTCCTTTTGCGCGACAGCGCACCCGCTGAGCTGTCCACCGTTCGCGCCATGTGTGACAGCATGCGTCACCGTGGGCCCGACGACGAAGGTTTCCATATCGACGGCGCCTGCGCGCTCGGCATGCGCCGCCTGAGCATCATCGATCTTAAAACCGGCCATCAGCCAATCGCCAACGAAGATCGTTCGGTCTGGGTAGTCTTCAACGGCGAGATTTACAATTTTCAGGAACTGCGCCAAGCTCTCCTGGGCCAGGGCCACCGTTTCTCCACCAACAGCGACACCGAGACGCTGATCCATCTCTACGAGCAGGAAGGCGTCGCGGGCGTGCAGCGGCTGCGTGGCATGTTCGCATACGCCATCTGGGACGCGCGCAAGAAGCAGTTGCTCCTGGTCCGGGATCGTTTCGGCAAGAAGCCCCTCTACTATGCGGTCCTTCCGCAAGGGATCTATTTCGGCAGCGAGTTGAAATGCTTGCGCGCGTCGGGCATCCCTTTGGATCTGGATCCGCACGCGCTGCGTTTGTATTTCCAGTTTGGCTACATTCCCGATCCCTGGAGTGCATTCCGGCAAGTTCGTAAACTGCCGCCGGGGTGCTGGCTGACTTACTCGAGCGACGGCGAGATCCGCGAGGGACGATACTGGCGCCTGCCCCCTCCGCAGGAGCAGGTTGCCAGCGGTTGGACCGAAGAGCAAGCGGCCGGGGAGGTTCGCGGCGTATTCGATGAATCTGTCCGGATGCGGTTGATCTCGGACGTCCCACTGGGCGCGTTCCTGAGCGGCGGCATCGATTCGAGCTCGGTGGTGGCCTCCATGGCGCTTCAGACGTCAGCACCGGTCCGGACGTTTTCGATCGGCTTTGAAGAGGCCGGCTTCAACGAGCTTGCCTATGCG
>JBGPHB010000372.1:0-5527 GCA_041484155.1 Bryobacteraceae bacterium | reverse complement strand
CGGTCTGCCCACGCCTTCATCAACCCCGCCCTCACTCCTGGATCGCCGCCGCTACTGCCATCCATCTGCGCCTCCCAGCGCGCGACGAGCGCCTGCGCCTTTTCGCAGGCCGGATCTTCGCCGAGCGCGGCTTCAATGTCGCGGAACAGGTCCACCCGGGCCTGCCACAAAAACGAGTAATCTTGCTCGGCCTGTTTCCTCAGCTCCACCTGCTTGGCCCAAGCCTCTTCGCTGAAATACTTCTTCCGGGAGGACAAGGCCGCCTGCTTGATGAACTCAGTGACCGCCTCGAGGTTGAACTCCGCGATTCTCTTTTTCATCACCGGCGGCCAATGTTCGCGCTCCATCCAAGCTGTCGGCGAATCCGTTTGGAGGTCCGGGTCACCCGTGTAGGCCCTCAGCGACAACGCCAGCCAGCGCTCAGCCGCCGCCTGGGCTTTTTCGCCGCCCGGATCCTCCTCGAGCAACGCGCCCACGTCGCGGTAAAGGTCCTGCCACTCGGGCGATGGCCCCTCCTCGTAGTAGCGCCGATGCCTCTCCCATGCCTCTGCGCTGTAGTATTTCTTCATCATTTCGATGCCGTGTTGCACGTCAATCACCTCGATGATTCTTTTCAGGATCGCCGGGTCGGCCGGCTGGCCGGGTTCGATGGCCCCTTCCGCCTCGCGGATCGCGCGGATCGCCCGGCCCAGAAGCGCTTGCTTTTCCTCGAGAGCTCTGCGTTGCAATCTCAAGGCGTCCGGCAATTCGAGGGCTGCCCGATCCAGCACGGCCTTAATCTGCTTCAGCGGGATGCCGAGAAACTTGAGCGCGATGATCTGCTCCAGACGCTCCAAATCGTGTTCGGTATACATCCGGTATCCAGCATCGGTTCGCCCGGGCTTCAGCAAACCCAGCCGGTCATAGTGATGCAAGGCTTTGATCGTAACGCCCGCGAGTTCGGCGAACTCGTGAATTTGGTAGAGCCTGCTCAATCCGATTCCTTCTCGACATGCTGAGGTCTGACCTAAGGTCAGAGTCAAGCACAATCTTCGGGAGCTATCCCCGCCCGCCCACTACCGCGGCGTCAAGACAGTTCCCGCGGTTTCGAGGCTGGCGCCCGATTGGCAAGGAATCGAATCCACACGGAAGTGTCGACCAGGACCATCAGGCAACCCTTCGTTTGGGCGACGGCCTTTCCCGACGCCTGGACACGTCGCGTGCGTGAGGCTCCGCGCCGCGCAGAGCCCGAAGACGCTCGTAAGCCGCGTGGCGTACCAGGGCCTGCAGGCCGAAACGTACGGTCTCGGTATCCGTTGTCGCACCGCAAGCCACCTTCGCTTCTTTGAAGAGTTTGTCATCGACGTTGAAGGTTTTCTTCATACATACAACCATGCCATAGTCGTATGGCCATCAAGGAATACCGATGCCGCCAAAGCGTATCGCGAGAGTGACGGCATACGACACCCTTATCCCCATCATTGGAATTCTGTTGGACCGGTCGCCGTGGCCTAAGGAACCGGTGACGAGTGCGGTATTAGATCAGGTTTATGCTGGACTTCGAATAGAAGACCCTTGCCGTACGCGCCTCTAACCCGGATGTCAGCGGCGTGATCCGAGAGATATGGGATCTCCCAACCATAGTGGCCAAGAACCAGAAATTTCGGATGCACCCGAACGAAGTCCCCGTAGTCGAACACGTTCAGCGGCGTGATCTTGCAGAGCAGCACCAGGATGCGATCGGCCGTATCTGGTTCACCGTAACGAACCGATTCCGAAAGATTAACAACGTAAGCAGCCCTCCGCTTCCACTCAGCGGAACCGTAATGCTCCACTTTAAGAAACTCCAGCGGATTTACTATGAGAATTGGCAATCCAGTTGTGTTGTCGGAAAAGAAGTCGTACGCCTCCAACGATTTCTTACCGTGGAGATACCGGCGGCTAGCCGAGACTTCGTGCAGACTGAACGCCAGGAAGAAGACACTGGCGAGGGCGGCACCCATCGCCATCCGGCCGCGAGATGCAGTATACGTAGCCATCGGAAGGAGGGTTGCCACGCCGATCACGGCGGGCAACGCATATCGCGGCGTGAAGCCACCCCCCGCCACGATGGCAAACACTATGGCAAGGTAGGGCAATAAAGCGAACCCTACCGCCACTACGCCCTCGGAGAAAGTCGGACCCTGACGAGGCGGCTCGACCGCCAGCCCCCGCTGCTGCGTCATGCTCACGATTGCCGCCAGAGCCAGAGCAATCACCACAAAGAATTGCCCGCTTCCGAGCAGAAAGTCATAGATGGTCAGGAAGGAAATGAGGCTCGGCTTCGACCAGAATGTAGCGGCAAACGTCTTTGCCATGCGCAATTGCGGCAGGAAAAACAGGATCGGAGTAGCTGACAGAGCAAGCGCCGCCAGCACCTTGAAATCCCATTTCTTCTGCGTCAACATGCGGACCACTTCGCCCGCAGCCAGGGGCATCAAAGCCATCAACGCATAGTAGTGAGAGGAGACTGCCGCGGTCATGCCCAACCACACCATGGCTAAGGCGAACCGGGAGCCGCCGCGCGCGTACGATTGCCAGCTGACCAGCGCCACACCGCAAAATCCCAGAACCATGCCGTAGGGCCGCGCTTCGAAAGCATAGTCGTAGGCGGTTGTCGCGACCGGCAGAAGCAATGCCACCAAGCCGTACAACGGCGTGCAACCCCGCGAGACAAAGCGAAAGAGACACAGGCTCATCACCCAGAACCCGATCAACGCGGGGATGCGCATCGCCAATTCACTCTCGCCGAACAGGGAGCGCGTGAAATGTGTCACCACAAAAAACAGTGGCGGATTGAGATCTAACCCGGTCTGTAAAATAGCCCACATCGAGGCGACGGTGGGCGCCCGCGCGATATGGTACGTCAGAATCTCGTCAAACCAAAGTAGTCTCGACCAGGCCAACGCCGACGTCCCGATGAGATAAAGCGCGGACAGACCGATCAGGAACCACATCTGTCTCCGTCTGACGCTTGCGGCGAGCGATTCTGAAACGCGATCAATCCACTGGAAGACGGGCGGCACTGAGTCCGGCCGGTCAGGGGGAGAATCGACCTGGTGCTGGTCAATTGGCAAGGGATGCTCGATCGAAGTTGGGCACGCAGAACACCTCGCCCGTAGTTATCAGGTTACTCTGAATCGGCGAGCGCAAGAAGAACGGGTAGCGCCGAGAGGGGTCCGCTTACCGGGACTCTGCGCGCAGCCCTTACCAGCTAACTCTTTAGTGTCAATTGACTACCCAGGATTTCCGCGCCAGTCGACGGACGCGACCTGCTGATTACGAAGCAAACCGTGTCAAGTCCCATCCTGTCTCTCTCGTGATATTTCTTATCTTTGGCGGGACGGATTGTTAGGAGAGAGACCGTGTGGACGCGATGAGACGATATGGTTTCGGCACTTTTCATTCGTCGCATTCGTCAGATGACAGCTTCGCTGCCGAAGTCGCGCGCCGAAAGGGAATCCTTTTGACACACAGTTGCCGAGACTCCGGGAGTTTCCCCGTGCGGTTCCAAGCACAACCAGTGCGCACAAGAATGACTCTGGCAATCCGCACTGTTTATCATCTGTCAATGCGACGCCGCGTACCCCTTGCGGGCTTCGACCAGAACGGGGATGTCGAAGTCTGCATCCTTCCGCAGCGCCAGGAGAATAGATAGCGCTCCTTCACCTGGCGGCGGAATCTCTCTGGAATCACCAGCGGAGTTACCATAGACACCAAGCTTGGGCGAAATGCCCTGCTGGAACCGTGCTAAATCGGCAACGCTGGCAACAAGTCGAACAGCTTTATTCCTCCGCTCTCAAGCAGGAGCCAGACCGGCGTGCCGCTTTCCTTTCGGATGCCTGCAAGGACGACGGGGATTTGCGCCGGGAGGTGGAGGCGCTTCTGGCCCAAGCCAGCGAAGCCCCAAACGTTTCCGCGTCGCAGGACACGGCGACCGAGCTGGCGGGTTCGCCCAAGGTTGCCGCCGGCTCCCAACTGACCGCCGGGCAGCGCTTGGGTCCCTACCGCATCGAGGCGATCCTGGGCGCGGGCGGAATGGGGCAGGTCTATACGGCCGTTGATACTCGTCTGGGCCGCAAGGTGGCCATCAAGGTTTCCGCCGAACAGTTCAGCGGACGTTTCGAGCGCGAGGCCCGCGCCATTTCGGCGCTCAATCATCCCCACATCTGCACCCTTCACGACGTCGGCCCCAATTACTTGGTGATGGAGCTCGTGGAAGGCGAAACCTTGCGCGATTGGCTCAAGCGTGCTCTCCCTGTGGAGCGCAGCGTGGAGGTCGCACGCCAGGTGCTGGAGGCGCTTCGGGCGGCGCATCAAGCGGGCATCATCCATCGCGATCTGAAGCCCGCAAACATCATGGTTCGCATCGATGGCTACGCGAAGGTGCTGGATTTCGGACTCGCGAAGCGCGTCCTGGCCTCAGGAATGGTGCCCTCCGAAGTTCCAGCGACAGATTTGAGTCTTCCGGGTCAGATCCTCGGAACCGTTGCATACATGTCGCCGGAGCAGATCCAGGGAAACGAAACCGATCCGCGGAGCGACCTGTTCGCGTTCGGGATCATTCTCCACGAAATGCTGACAAGCGGGCATCCGTGGCCTCGCAAGTCAACTGTGGATACGCTGCACGCGATTCTTCACGATGATCCGCCGCCGATTCGCACCGCTGCTTTGGTTGGATTAGCCTCCGTTGTGCAGAAACTTCTCCGCAAGAATCCCGCGGATCGGTACCCCTCTGCCGAAGCGGTTCTGGATGCTCTCGCCAGCCGCGCGAGTTCGGGAACAACGGAGCTCTCGGAGGGTCACCAACGGGCACACCCTCCCCACGCTCCTACCCGGCTGATCGTGCTTCCGTTCCGCCTTCTGCGCCGGCACGAGGCATCCGACTTTCTTGCCGTCAGCTTGCCGGACGCGATTACCAGCTCGCTCGCCGCCATTGATTCTCTGGTGGTGCGGTCGACCATGACGGCCTCCCGTTTCGCCGCCTCTACCGAACTCGACGTGAACGCAATTGCCGAGCAGGCGCAGGTGGACGCCATTCTCACTGGCACCATCCTGTCCGACGGCGAGCATCTCCGCGTGAGCACCCAACTGATCGAGGCGCCCAGCGGCACGGTGCTCTGGTCCAACAGTTCGCAGGTGTCTCTGCGGGACATCTTCCAGCTCCAGGATGAGCTGGTCGACCGGATTGTTCAGTCTCTGACGCTTCCGTTGACGGCTCGCGAGCGTCTTGCCCTCAAGCACGACGTGCCTGCCAGCGCGATGGCGTACGAATACTACCTGCGCGCCAATCAGCTTGCCGCCGGCGCGGCCGCGGGCGACGGGCCCACCATGAGCCTGGCGCGAGACCTCTATCTGCGCTGCGTGGAGCTCGATCCGCAGTATGCGCCGGCGTGGGCCTGCCTGGGACGAGCTCACCGCTTCATCGGGAAATTTGTGGAAGTCAACGCCCACAACCTCGCCCGTGCGGAAGAGGCGTTTCGGAAGGCCTTTGCGCTCAACCCCGACT
>JBGPHB010000371.1:0-5533 GCA_041484155.1 Bryobacteraceae bacterium | reverse complement strand
TCCGGCGTGGCAGATCGTCCTGCACGTAGTCAATCACGCGACTCTGCATCGCGGTCAGGTTATGGGAATGTTGCGGCAGATGGGGATTGCTCCCCCGCACACCGACCTTATGAATTTCTACCGGGAACTCGCGGCTGTCAATTCTTGACAACCGCTCCCTGGCGAGCCGTGAAAAATTCGGTCAACCCGCTCCCTCACGGTCGCGGTTCGGTGTCGGCGCTCAGGGTAATCAGCTACTTACCGACAGTCATGGAGCGACTTGAGGGCTGGTTGAAATCCACCAGCGCGGTGGTTAAGGGCCACGACCGAATCAAATCTAGCTCTGTATTTTCATACACTTGTGTCGTGGCAAAACAGATGCAAGGGAACCAGTGAAAGAGGCATCGTTATGAGCACCGTTTCAAACTGGGCAATGGTTAGTTTTCTCGCTGGATCCGTACTTGTCGCCGGGCAGGATGCTCCGCCGCCGGAGAGTCAGGCGCCGCAGGATCAAGGTTGGCGCAGAGTCGGAGACCCGCTGCCGCCACCGCGGAATGAGTCGATCCCACCACAGTTGACTCTGAAGAGCGGTACGTTCGTAACCGTGCGTGTCGATCAGTATCTATCCTCGGATCGGAGCCAGGCGGGCGACGCGTTTTCCGCCACGCTGGTGCAGCCGATTGTTGTGGACGGCGTGGTGGTCGCGCAACGCGGTCAGACCATCGGTGGACGCGTAGCCGAAGCCAAGAAGGCAGGCCGGGTGGAAGGCACGTCGAGGCTTGGCGTTCAGTTAACGGATCTAACGCTGGTGGACGGCCAGGTGTTACCGATCCAGTCGCAGTTAATTAACCGGAACGGCTCTACGTCGGTCGGCCGGGATGCTGGTGCGATCGGGACGACCACGGCCGTGGGAGCCGCGGTGGGCGCCGGAGCGGCCGGTGGCGTCGGCGCGGCGATCGGCGCCGGTGCGGGCGCAGTCGCGAGCACGGTCGGCGTGTTGTTGACGCGCGGCCATCAAACCATCATCGGTCCCGAGTCGGTTCTGACCTTCCGCGTGGAAGCTCCGATCACCATTTCGACAGACCGCGCGCCGCAGGCATTCCACTATGTCGAGCCCAACGAATACAGCCGGCCCGCAAATCTCCAAGCCCGAGCGCCGCGATCTTACGGACCGTCCTACGGACCGCCTCCGCCGCCCTACTATTACGGTTACGGCTACGGCTACCCGTATTACTACGGATCCGGGTTGGGCCTCTACTATTCCCCTGGATTCTACTTCCGGGGCGGTTTTCACCGCGGATTCCGGCGCTAGCACCCCTGAACCCCGCCCTGACGGGCGGGGCTTTCTCGTCCGTTTACACCCTGCAAGCCCCGCCCGTCAGGGCGGGGTTCAGCCCGCGACGGATGCAGTTCGCGAGACGGCTCCTGCACAACCCACTTTGTCGAACAAACTCTCGCCCAAACCCCCATGCGCTCGCAGGAACTAGCGTCAATTCGCCTTGCGGTCCTCATCCGGCAGCCTGAATGCGATCAGCTCGGCCGGAAAGCCTGGGCCGGCGATGGCAAGCACGATGTACTGTTTGCCGTTCAGCATGTAGGTCATCGGCGTGCCGGTCTGGCCCGCGGGCATGGGAACCGCGCCGACCTCCTTGCCGGTCGCCTTATCGTAGGCGCGCAGCATCGCGCCCTGCTGGCCGGCCACAGGGCGCTCGCCCAGAACCACCAGAGTCTTGGTGATCAGCGAGCTGAAAACACCGGGCCGGCCGGTGCGCGGAATATTCAGCCCCTTAAGCGCCGGATTGTTCTTAATGCTGTCCGGAGTATCGGAGTTGGCGATCTGCCACAAGATCTCGCCCTTATTCAAATCGATCGCGCTGATACTTCCGTACGGAGGTTTCGCCAGCGGCAAGCCTTGGACGGTGAGACCGGGGCCAGCGCCCTCGCCCGCCGGGCCACTCCTCGGCGCGGCACTCCCCGACATATAAGTCATATCAGTCCGGCCTGGTTCACCGGGGATGAGGCCCATGGAGCCGATGATGCGTTGGGAAGGAATGTACGCAATGTGTGTCTCGGGATCATAGGCCCCGCCCGCCCAATTGGTTCCGCCGCCCGCCGTCGCCATCGCGAGTGTGCCGTAGGGGCCCTCCGGCTTGCTGACTACCGGCGGCGTAAACATCGGTCCGAGCTTGTACTTCGACACCAGCTTCAACGCCTCGGCTCTCAGCTCAGGCGTGAAATCGATCAGATCGTCGACCACCGCGCCTTGGCGGTCATAGGCCGGCGGCTTGGTCGGAAACGGCTGGGTGGGGCTGGTCTTCTCGCCCGGTACGTTCGACTGCTCCACCGGCCGCTCTTCGATCGGCCAGATGGGCTTGCCCGTGATCCGATCGAAGACGTACAGGAATGCTTGTTTGCTGGGTTGTGCGACTGCCTTTACGGTCTGTCCGTTGATGGTGATATCGACGAGCATCGGCGCGCAGGGGATGTCCATATCCCAGACGCCATGGTGCACCAACTGGTAATGCCACTTCCGCTGCCCGGTCTTCAGATCCACCGCCAGGACAGTTTCGCCGAACAGACCGTTGCCCGGCCGATGGCCTCCATAAAAGTCGCCGGTGGGCAATTCCACTGGGATAAACGCCATCCCGAGTTGCTCATCCACGCTGATCTGGCCCCACACGCCGGTGTTGCCGGTGTAGGAGGCGGAGTCCTTCTCCCACGTGTCGTAGCCGAATTCGTCCGACCGCGGAATGGTGTGAAAGACCCATAGTCGTTTTCCAGTCCGCACATCGAATCCACGGACGAAGCCTTTCACGTTGGTCTTGCTCTTGGGTACACCGCCGGGCCGGTGCGCCGCGCCGACAATGACCGTGTCATTGGCAACCACCGGCGCCGCGTGCAGTCCTACTTCCCCGGTCACCAAATCGATTTCCTGGTCGTCTTCGAGCTTCAGATCGACGACGCCGGCCTTGCCGAAGCCGGGGACCATGGCACCGGTCTTGGCATCCAGTGCGATGAGGCGGTAGCCGGGCGTTACGTAAAGGATTCGCTCTTCCCTGCCATCGGTCCAGTACGCCAATCCGCGGCCCGATAACTGCCGTGGCGCGGCGGTGCCGCGCGCGCCTTCCCGCTCGCCGTGCACCCAAAGCAATTCTCCGGTGGCCGCATCCAGCGCCACCACTGCGCGCCGCGTTCCGGCGGTGGAGAACACGACTCCGTTGGCCATCAACGGCGTTCCCTCGAAGTTGAATTCCGGGCGCGGGCCCAGGTTATCGGTCTTGAACCGCCAGGCGACTTGCAGCTTGTTGAAGTTGCTCGCGCCGATCTGGTCTACCGGCGAGTAGTGCGTGTTGCCCAGATCTCCCCCGTAGGTATGCCACTCTCCGTTCTTCGCTCCGGACTGCCCTGCAACGGGCAGCGTCGCCCACACAAGCAGGCATACAGCCGGGGCCATGCTCATCACGGACCGAGACAATGTTCGCGTCATACTTTCCTCCCTGTTTAGTATCTGGGCTGCGGCATCCCGCATTATACTTACTCCATTCCTCGAATGCCACCGAGCAGAGAATGAAGAAAGCCGGCCAGAGGGCCGGCTCGCCGCCAGGACTGGCTGCCCCACGTCGGGAGACAATCGGTAACACTTCAGTGGAAATCCGTCGGTCCTTACGAAACCGAATTCATCCTGACTTACACTGAGATTGTATGGGCTCCCCGAAGACTCTCCTGACAGCAGAGGAATTCGACAACTACCCGTTCGCGGAGGATAAGCGCCACGAACTGGATGAAGGGGAGTTCATCGAGATGACCAGACCGGCTTATCGGCATAACCGGGTTCTCATGAATCTGCTGCTTGCCCTCGGAAACTATTTCCGCCTAAACCTGATCGGCGAGGCTCTGTTGTCGGAGAATCTGTACGCGCTCGCACCGTCGACGCGCAGATCCCCAGATGCCGCCGTCATACTCGGAGACCGGCGCAAGGAGCTGGAAGGCGCCAAAGTGATCCCCATCGTGCCGGACATCGCCGCGGAAGTGTTGTCGCCTAGCGAGACGCCACGCATGATCCATCGCAAGCTGAAGCAATACTTTCAAGCGGGTGTCAAAGAAGCGTGGCTGATCGATCCGGAGACTCGTGAAGTCGAGATCTGGACCGGGCCCAGCTTGCCTGAGCGGGCGCTCGCGGGTGGGGACGTCCTGGTTTCCGCGTGGTTGCCCGGCTCCGCGCTCTCGCTGGAAGAGCTGTTCGCCTGAGGTAGAGTGGATAGGTCATGGCCAACCACATGAAAATTCAGATCCGTCAGATTGCACCTTCCACGTCTGAAGCGGAGATTCGCGACCACCGGGTGCTGATTGACCGGCCCGTTGCTAAAGGCGGCGCCGACCAGGGCCCGATGGGTGGCGAACTGTTCCTGGCGTCGGTCGGAGGCTGCTTCATGAGCAACTTGCTAGCCGCGATCCGGGCGCGTGAGGCAAAGGTCCCAGACGTTCAAACCGAGGTGACCGGCACGCTGGCTGAGTCCCCCGCTCGATTCGTGGCCTTGGAGCTGTGCGTCTCGACCGAGTGCCCGGATCAGGAGTTAATGGAAAAGCTGATCCAGATCGCCGAGCGCTCCTGTGTCATGGTCAACACCCTGCGGGGCCTCATGGAAGTGACCGTGCGGATGGCGGGAGCAGCCCCTAGTCTTCGCTAAGCCGTCGCAACGCGGCTCCTGGTGGTTTCTGGCTGCTCCGCAAAAACGGAATACACAATTCCCGCGACCAAAGCCCCCACAATCGGAGCCGCCCAGAACAGCCACAGTTGTTGGACCGCCCAACCCCCCACAAACACCGCCGGACCGGTGCTCCGCGCGGGGTTCACCGACAGATTCGTCACCGGGATCCCGATCAAATGGATCAGCGTCAAGCCCAGACCGATTGCGATGGGCGCAAATCCCTGCGGTGCGCGCTTGTCGGTGGCGCCGAGAATGATCATCAGGAACATGAACGTCAGCACCACCTCGGCAGTCACACAGGCGCCCAATGCGTAACCGCCGGGAGAGTGTGCCCCATAACCGTTGGACGCGAACCCGCCCGCCAGGCTAAAGCCCTCTTTGCCGCTGGCGATCAGATAGAGTACGCCGGCTCCCGCGATGCCGCCAATTACCTGCGCGACCACGTAGGCCGGCAGCTCCGAGACCGGGAATCGCTTACCGGCAACCAGGCCGATCGACACCGCCGGGTTCAGGTGACACCCGGAGATGTGACCGATGGCGTACGCCATGGTCAGGACCGTCAGGCCGAAGGCGAGTGCGACGCCAACAAAACCAATACCCAGGCCGGGGAAGGCGGCGGCAAGCACCGCGCTTCCACAGCCGCCAAAAACCAACCAGAAAGTTCCGATAAATTCCGCGAAGGCTCTCTTTGAAAGGGGCATCACGACGATCCTCCTAGCCCAAGTTCGTCACGGACCGGTTGATTCCAGCTTTTTTGAGCCTCCGAATGAGCACAAGTTTCGTGCTTGTAACGGTAGCGGATGAAAAACGCGATGTAGTGTAGACCTACCCTCTTGTAAGCAGGG
>JBGPHB010000370.1:0-5537 GCA_041484155.1 Bryobacteraceae bacterium | reverse complement strand
GGATCACGATCAGGGTCGCGAACACGATCGATCCGCGAATTTCACTGCTCGCGCGGTAGACGATTTCAAGGGCAGGCAGCCGGTCACTCTCGTCGCGCCGGGCGTTTTCGCGCAGGCGGCGGACCACATTTTCGACGTCCACGATCGCGTCGTCCACCAATTCTCCGATGGCGATGGCGAGGCCGCCGAGGCTCATGCTGTTGATGGTGAGTCCGAAGGCGTTCAGACTCAAAGTCGCTGCCACCAGAGAAATCGGCAAGGCGACCAGCGTGATCGCGGCGGCGCGGATGTTCATCAGAAACAGCAGCACCACGATGACGACCAGGATCGCGCCGTCCCGCAGCGCCCTTTGCAGGTTGCCGAGAGCCCTCTCGATGAAATCGGCCTGACGGAAGATGTGGCGGTCGATTTTCATGCCGGCGGGCAGGGTGCGTTCCATGTCGTCCAGGGTCGCGTCGAGGGTTTTGGTCAGTTCCAGAGTATTGGCGCCGGGTTGCTTCTGGATGCCGAGGATCACCGTTGGAACGGCGTTGTGCGAACCTTCGCCACGCTTCAAGGCTGCGCCGATGCGCACTTCGGCGAGATCGCGGATCAGAACCGGGCGCATGTGGTGCTGCTTGACGACGATTCCGCCGATATCGGTTTCGGTTGAAACACGGCCGACGCCTTGAATTATGTACTCCTGGCCACCCGCCACCATGAATCCGGCGGAGGAGTTTCGATTGGCGCTTCGCAGGACTGCTTCCACCTCGCCCAGGGTCACGTCGTATTTGCGGAGATTCGCGGCGTCGACCAGCACCTGATATTGCTTCTGGCCGCCACCGGTGGGAATTACTTGTGAAACACCGGGGACCGCGAGCAGGCGGCGGCGCACTACGGTGTCTGCAACCGTTCGGAGCTCCAAGGGGGTGTGCCGGTCCGATTCGAGCGAGACGAACAGGATCTCGCCCATGATCGACGAAACCGGCGCGAGCAGGGGTTTTTCCACGGTGGGTGGAAGGGAGCCGGAGACCAGCGTCAGTTTTTCTGTGACGATTTGGCGGGCGCGCTGGATGTCCTGGCCCCAGTCAAACTCGACCCAGATCACGGAGAGTCCAACCGCTGTCGCGGACCGGACGCGGCGCACGCCGGCGGATCCGTTCATGGCGGATTCGATCGGGAAGGTGACCAGAGATTCCATTTCGGTGGGGGCCATGCCGTGGCCTTCCACCAGGATCGTGACGGTGGGAGCGCTCAGGTCGGGGAGGACGTCGACGGGCATGGTGGAGACTGAGTAGCCTCCCCAGAGTAGGAAGGCGGCGGCCAGGGCTACCACGGTCGCGCGATTGCGGAGGGACCAACGGATTAGGGCGTCAATCATTGTTTCTCCTCTTCAGGGGTGAAAAATTGGGGACACTGCTGGTGTTGTGACAGTGGAAGAGCTTCGGACGCTTGCCCGCAATGTCCCCAATTTTTAGTGGACATGGCCGTGGGCTGGGATCTGGCTTGACATCGCGGAAAGGCGGACTAGATAGGCGCCGCGGGTTACTACGCGTTCTCCCGTGCGTACTCCCTCCAGAATCTGGACGTAGCCGGATTCATGGTCGCCGAGCTTCACCGGTCGGCGGGCGAACGCCTCGCCGGTTAGCTGCACGAACACGACCGGACGCCCGGCGTCATCCACGATCGCCGATTCCGTAACCGAGGGAGCAGCCGCACCGGACGACGTGAACAGCCGAAGCGAGACATCCTGGCCGACTGCCAGCCGCCGATCTGTATTGGGGACCTCATAGATCACTGGAATCGTGCGCGACTCCACATCGACCAGCCGCCCGACTGATACCAGACGCCCAACCGGTTTCGCACCGCTGATTCCGGGAATTTCCAGTTCGGCTCCCACAAGGTTTCGCAAGCGCTGTAATTCGGCTTCGGGCACGCTTCCGGCGACGTAGACGCGGTCCGCGTCGACGATGCGAAAGAGTGCGTCGCCCCCTCTTACGTTCGCCCCGGGCGCGGCGTGCGATTCCGCGATGATCCCGGAAATCGGGGCGCGTATCATGAACAGGCGGCCGGAAGCGGAACCGCCCTCGGCCTCGCGCGTCGCGTCGTACTGAGCGAGGCGTGCGCGCGCCGCGGTTAATTGAGCCTCCAGGAGAGCTTCCTTGGAACGCGCTTCCTCCAGACGCCTGGCGGGCGCTGCGCCGGCGTCCACCAGCCGTTGCGCCCTTTCGCGATCGCGCCGGGCGAACTGCAAGGAGGTTTCGGCCTCGGCTCGCGCCAATTCTATGGCCGAGAGATCCGCCACAGCCGTCGTCGGGGGCAACAGTTGCGCCAGAATCTGGTTCTTCGCCACGGTAGTGCCCGTGGGTGGCAACGCCATAATGACGAGCCGGCCATCGAACGGCACGGTGACCAGTCCCTCGCCTCCGGGCTGCGCGGTCACCTCCGCCGGAACCAGCAGGCTTGCCCGAATGCCGCGCTGCGTGACGAGCGCGGTTCCGAAGTCCAGTGCCCATTGTTGTTCCTTGAGAAATGCGATAGTTTCTTCGGTCTTCTTCTCAACGGGCCTCGGCGTCTCAGTGGCGTTCACGGTGACTTCACCCATGTCGTGTGTATCGGTGACCTCGGTTCCGCGCACCGACACGGTCATGGTGTATTTCCCGGTACGGGCCGGGCGCACGTCGACGCCGAAGACTCCAGGACGCGATGGTCCGGCGATGGAGAATGTCTCATCATTTAGGCGGACCTCCACACGACCGGAAGGCAAAGCTCTGAAGTTGTCCAGCCGCGTGAAATGCACGGCGAAGCGCGCTGTCTGTCCGGCGACTAGAGGCGGATACTCCATGAACAACTCGGTCTTGTCGGTCCAGTCGGTGACGCTGTAGCCCTCCGCTTTCTCGGCCGGAGGGGCCGCGACCTGCGGACTTCTGCAACCGGCGCTCAAGGCGAGCAGCAGAACACATAGCTTTTTCATGGCACCACCTCTTCTCCCACGGCGCGATCCAACTCGATTTGCGATTCCTTGACGGACGCTTCCAGTTCCACTAGCCTCACCAGCGCCTGGCGATTTACGCGGTAGGAGTCGAGCAACTCCAGGATCCCCACCTCGCCTTCGTCGTATGCGATGCGGGCAATGCGGCTCAGCTCCGACCCGATGCGGCTTACTTCACGGCGATAGTCTTCGAGCGCCCGCTGCCGCAGAAGGAGCGAGCCCGAGGCGCTTTCTACTTCGGCGCGAATCTGGCGTTCCAGCGCGTCCTTGCGGGCCGCGGCCTGCTCAATCTCGGCCTGCCAGCGGGCGACCTCGGTGTGTCCCCTGTTGAACAGGGGGATGGGCACGCTGAAACCGAGTGCGACTCCGGTCTCGGGTCTGGGAAGACCGGCGTCCGCCCGCTTCAATCCGGCGACGACGGTAGGTTCCGGATAACGCAACCGCTCCGCAGCCTTGCGTTCGAGCAGAAAGCGTTCCATCTGACGCTGCTCGACCTGATAGTCGGCCCGGTGCGCCAGCGCGCGTGCGGCCAACTCCTGACGGGTCGCGACGAAAGGCGGAATCGAAAGCTGGCCCTGGATTCCGGCGATTTCAGTTCCAAATGGCAGGAATCCATGCAGCGTCGCTCGGGCCTGGGCAATTTCGGCCTGAGCCGCGGCGACTTGCGAGCGCCGCTCGGCGATCTCGCGCTCGAGGCGCAACCGGTCGAACTGAGAACTCTCTCCCTCCTGCTCACGCGCCCTGAGGACGCGAAGCACTGGTTCGAGTTCACCCATACCGTCATTGAGGACCGACTCTTTCTGCTGCGCCGCGAGCATCCGGTAGAACGCCAAACGCAGATTGCTCCGCAATCGCCACAGGACCTGGGCCGAGTCGGACTCCGCCACCGAAACCGCCGCGGCACCGGCTTGCCTCAGCAGTCCCCGCCGCCCCGAGATCGGCAGCCGTTGGTCGGCTTGAAAGAACAGCGTGAAACCGGCGCCCTCCCCGCTGACGACGGCGTTCGGATTCGGGTAGAGCGTTCGGCCTTCCGCGTCGGCCCGCACTCCGGCAACGCGGGCACGCAATTCCCGCGCCTGGGGACTCTGTTCCAGAAACCGCTCCAGCACACGCGCTTCGGTCCACTCCTGTGCCTGCAAGCATGAAATTAGAAGCATGCATGCCGGCAGACAGCTCTGCACGGACATAGAATCACCTCAATCTGAAAATGGAAATCAACGGGCACACGGATGCGTGCCAGTATCTTCAGGCGAGCTGGAGGGGCGGACCGCGGGATGGAAGAGAGCCCAGGGGCGGATCGTGCCCGCGCGGGTTGGGACGTTCCTTCGCGGAACCGGTCGGGACCAAAGCCGTTAGATGTCCGGCCGGCCGGATTTCTGCGTCGAGATCAAATGCCTGAGGCTGCGCTCCTTGGAACCAATCGACAAAATGCGCGTCGGCGTCCGGGTCGAGATGGTCCCACATGGGTCCCGCAGGCAGGGCTGCCGCGAGATGGAGGTGGGCGCGAACTTCGGAATGATGATCGTCATCGTCCGCGCCGGTGTGCGTGTGGGCGAAGGGAGCCTGTAGGAAGGCCCACAGCAGGGCCCCGCAAAGCTCGGCGGCGAAGATCGATCGCACTGATCTAGAGTATAGACAATTCGCAGGGTGGATCTCTGGCCTGTTTTAACCCCGCCCTGACGGGCGGGGCTTGCGCGGTGTCGATGGGTGCGGTTGATTGACGAGGTTGCGAGCGCACCGCAAGCCCCGCCCGTCAGGGCGGGGTTCTGTTTTTCAGAAATGTTGAACCTGCCTAGGAATGGGTCACCGAACACACGTGGACAAGAAACCGGAAGGTTCCCCTACGCACCCGTTAGGACGAAAGAACGTCAACATCCGCCCGAAAACAATGATTCCCGTCCACAGGAACAAAGAAGCGCCGCCGATCAATTTGGCCGATAGCGGTGCGTCCTCTCCGGGTCCTAGCACCTTCACTCGACGGAAAACCGCTGAATAGAACGCCAGTATATTGAGCCCCGCGAGCGCCATGAATAGCATCTTGAAGTGAAAGGAGGGGTTGTAGATGTACTGGTTAGGCTCCGTCATCAGGAACATGGATCCGGTGGTGACGTTGAGAAGGTATCCGGCGACGCCCCAAGGCACCAGCCGATGCAGCGCTCCGATGGGCACGCGCTTTGCCATCCCCAGCAGCCGGAGATCGAACATCCCGATGGTGCCGATCAAGAGGGACAGTCCAATGAAGTGGAGCGTTTCACACGTGGGCCAGCCCCATTTGGAGTGCATGAATGGCGAGACCATCGTGGTGCTCGAGAACATCTTGTAGAGCCAGTCTTGGAAAGCGTGCATGCTTGTCTTTCTTCTAGTGTAGTGCGGCAAGCAGATGCTCAGCCCGCTCCCTCACGGTCGCGTTTCGGTAAGTGGCTGATTGCGCAGAGTACCGATACCGAACCGCGACAGTTATGGAGCGGGTTGAACGAATTTTGCTCTTATGACTTGGGACGCAGACCACTAGATCGAAATGAGCTTGGTATACGTGTACGCGAGCAACCGGCCGGCGGTGATGGCG
>JBGPHB010000369.1:0-5556 GCA_041484155.1 Bryobacteraceae bacterium | reverse complement strand
TGCCGCTGAAGCCCGAGGCGCCACCCAGGAAGTGTTTTCCGCGGCCGAATGGCAGATCGAGATTGCCGCTGATCACCAGCCGCTGCGGGACGTCCGTATTCGACAGCGACCGCTCCAGACGCAGATTGTGCGGATCCTGCGCAGTCGACGTGGCGTCGAGCCAGCTGGTCTGTGTTTCGGTGTCGGTGATCAGCTTGGAATTTGTATAGCCGACCAGGATGCCCGCGCCCATCCGGAAGCGTTTCTGGAATTTCAACTGCATCGAGTGATAGATAGTATTGCCGATGAAGTAGCCGCGGATGGTCACGTTGTCGTATTGAGGGAATGGCCGCAGCAGTTGGCCTCGCGAGACAGTCGGCGTTGACAGCACTCCTCTGTTGATCAGTCCGAAGAACGGGTTGGGAACCTGGGCGACCAGCGCCGCGCCCTGCTGCAGCGTCGCCGCGGTCAGGGAGTTCAACGGATAGGAATTGATCGGAAGCTTGGTCCCCTTGAGACCCACGTAGGCCACTTCGATCAGCGAGTTGGACGGAAGATCGCGTTGAATATTGAAATTCCACTGCTGCGAGTAGGCGTGTTCCCCGGTCGGAACGGTAGTGGAAAAAATCTGCCCGGCAAGGAAGCTTTGGAAATTCGGATCGCGCCCGACCGGCAGCGTGATACCGTCCGGGAAGGGATTGCTGAGCGTGCGGTAAGGTGTCAGCCCGCCGTTGAGCGAGCCCAGGAACGGACTGCTGCCCGTGGCGGTCGCCTGCACCAGATTATCCCGGCGCGCGATGCTGAGAGGCAGCCAGAATATTCCGTAACCGGCGCGCACCACAGTCTTGCTCATCAGGCTGTAGGCGAATCCCGCGCGGGGCGCGAGCTGCCTGCCGAAGGAGTCCGACCAGCCGCGTGTGGGGCGGTCGGGGGAATTGACCAGGGCCAACTTGCCTTGCAGCGGCAGTCCAGTCTGTTGCGCCAGCGGATTAGCCGCGTTGGTAAGGAACGCGCTGAGCTTGTCATCGCGCTCGCTGATGGCGCCATCTTGATCCCAGCGCATCCCCAGATTCAGAGTCAGCTTGCTGGTGACGCGGTAATCGTCCTGAACGTACAGCGCGCGATAGATGCGCTGGATGTTGAGATAAGCGGGGGTGTTCAGCGACGCGGAAGCCGGGGTGCCAACCATGAACGAGGCGAAACCGTATCCACCCGCGGCAAAGGGATCGCGGGCGGTGAAGGGCGCCGTGAAATTATAGGTTCCGCTGGGATCGTTGCTCTGAGTGTAGCCCTGGCGATAAATGCGGATATCGGTTCCGAGCTTGAGGGTGTGGCGCCCGGTGATCTTCGTGCCGCTGCCGCTGATCTGATGGGTCTGTTCGCTCTGCTGGATCGGGCCGCCGCCGGGCTGCGGGTTCATACCCTGGATAGTGAAGTTCGGTAGATGGCGGAAGCCCGCCGGTATTTGCTGCTGGAGGTTGGCCGCAAAGCCGAGCGAGGTCAGATCGATCCCCTGAGTGGGCGGCACCCGGCTGTAGTCGAACTTCATGACGCTATAGCGAACCACGGCGACCAGCGATGGAGACACCGTATAAACGTCCTCCACCAGGACCTGATGGGTAGTCCGGAAGTCCGGGTAGAGCAGGTAGATTGTGCCGTTCCTGTACGGGTCCACCGCGGGAGTGCCCGAGTCCCACCACGAATAGCGCCCGAAGATTTTGTGTTTGCTGCCCAGCGCGTAATCGATGCGGGTGTTGAATTGATCGGAATCGGCGGCCTGCGACGCGTTGGCGGCGAAGTTGTTGATGTTGGTGAAACGCGCACCAGGTATGTTGGGCGCGCCCATCAGGGTGGGCGCCAGCTTAGCCGCCGCTGGGTCGAGCCGGTCTCTGGGGATGATGTTGCCCGGGAACTGATCGCGGATATTCCTTCCCGTGGCCGCGTCCAGCCGCGTGGTGGTGGCGTCGAAGACCGGCACAAGGTTGCCTGCGGCGTCGAGCGTCCTGGAAAAATCTCCCACGCGCTGCTCGGCGGTGGGCACCGTGAACAGGACCGATTGCCCCTTACGCTGCTTGTACCCTTCGTAGCTGGTGAAGAAGAAAAGCTTATTCTTCACTACCGGCCCGCCCAAGGTGAAGCCGTACTGATTTTGAGTGAGAGCCGGCTTCTTCACGCCCTTGGCGTTGTTGAAAAACGTGCTGGCGTCAAATGCCGAATTGCGCAAAAACTCGAAGGCGGCGCCGTGAAACTGGTTCGTGCCCGACTTACTGGTGAGGTTGATGATGCCGCCCGAGGTGTGTCCGAATTCAGCCGCCAGGCTGTTGGTCTGCACCTTGAACTCCTGTACGGTATCTTCGGTGGGGACCAGTCGCACGCTGTTCATCAGCAGGCCCATCACTGTGCCGCCGTCGAGCATGGCTTCGCTCTGGTTGCCGAGTGCGCCACTGATCTGGAAATTGCCCCAGGCGTAGAAATTGGGTAAAGCGGGATTGGCAAGCGAGCCGCCCTGCGGGATAACGCCCGGCGATAAGGCCACCAATGCGAGCGGATTCCGGCCGTTCAGCGGAAGCTCTTCCACCTTGCGCCGCTCGACCACCTGGCCCATGGACGAGCTTTCCGGCTCGAGCAGCGGAGTTTGGCCGACGACTTCGATCTTTTCGCTAGCCTGTCCGACCGCCAGCGTGAGGTCGATGCGGACGGTGCGCTGGACTTCGACCACGACCGGCTCCCGGACGTAGCGCCGGAAGCCGCTCATTTCCGCTTCCAGACGATACTCGGCCGGGGCCAGGTTCCCAAATTGAAAGTAGCCGTCGCGGCCGCTGGTTGCGACATGGCGCTCATTGGTGCCCAGGTTGGTCAGGGTCACAGACGCGCCGCCGATGACCGCGTCGGAACTGTCTTTCACTTCACCGACGACGGAGCCGTACGTGCTCTGTCCGAAAGAAAAGGAAGCCGTCAGAAGAGACAAAGCCGCGGCACAAAGGAACGTCTTGGTTCTCATTGCTCACCTCTTTGGAAAGTATACTAAAAGCGGATTTCGGATTTCGGATGTCGGATTTCGGGTGCTTGTAGGCCACATTCGCGGATCGTCGCCGGCGAAGACGGCAATCGTCTTGCCGCGGAACTTTCCGACGGGTCTGCCCGCATCTTCCAGGTCCGCCAGCGCGCTTCGGGGCCGCTGTGGGTTCGCCAATGTTCGCCAAGGTGGGTGCACCCGGCGCCGGACTTGTACTTGAGGAAGTCCATCATGAGTGAGCCGACCGGATATGGCCGGATCTCCGGGATCGCATTGCGCGGATATCCCGCGGACAGGATGGCCTGTAGCGCGGCCTGTTCCGTGACGCTTGAACCCTCATAGAGATCCTGCGCGGCGCCGGGGCGCACCCGGTCAATCGCCGTTTTTTCACGGGGATGCGACTGTCCGACGAAGAAAGCCAGCTCGAAAGCTGGCTTGCCGCCAAGATTGGCGGCCCCACCGTGTTCACGGCTTTACGCGAACCAGACGCTGGCCGTCAAGAGTAAAAATGCAATCGTAGGCGTCGATCTCATTCCGATTTGGTTTCTCGGACATGGTTTTGATTCGGTTCACGATCAGATCCGGGGCCCGGTAATGGAGCCGGAGGATGAACAACGGCGCCCAACTGTCGCTTGGGAATGGGTCGTCGAGAAAGAGAACCCTCCATGTCGAGTCGATTTTGGGCTGAACATTGTGAATCTGACCAGCGAATGACTGAAGCTGTTTATCATCGGCGCTTATTCCTCCTAATGGCCGCGAATTGTGAAAGACGAAGAGCGCCAGCAGGCAGAACAGGAACGTATCGACCTGCAGCAAACGCCTGGTTTGCAGTGCGAGCGCGCCGCCGGGGCCCGCGATAAGCCGGGCCAGCGCCTTTCGGGATTCTACGATCACCACCGCCAGGAACAACGCCATACCGAAGGTCGGAATGTAAATGGCATACCCTCCGCGCAGGTCTATGAAAGCCACTGGCAGCAATGTAACCAGAATGAAGAACCAGGCGAAAACGAGGCTGCGCCGCCGCCCCAATATGGCAATGATCCCCAGCAGAACCAATACCAGCGCAGCGGAGGCCAGACTCAACGAACCGGGCGGCAGGGTAAAAATCTCGAGATAATGGGCTAACGCTCGAAGATAAGTGCGTACTCCGAGATGTACGCGATAGGCCTCATTTCCCATCAGGGGACTGGAAGCGGCAAATTTACCAAACACAAACGGAACGGCCATTACGGCGCTCAGAACCGGCGGACCCCAACGCGCAATGAGGCGCCTGCCGGTCTGCGGCCCTTGCCCGGAGCGTCCGAGAATCAGTTCATAACCGAATAGAACTACCGGCAAAGTGACGGCCATCTCCTTGGAGTTCAGAGCACACACATACAGAGCCAGGAAAGCGATAAGGGTACGAGAATTCAGGAAATGTCCCCGCTTGCGTACGTTCACATATAAGCCGAGCGCCCAGAAATAGAAGGCGAAGCAGAGCAGGTCGTAAATTGTCCCTGTGTTGTAGTACAGATCGATGAAGCCCGTGTTGTAGGATGCAAACAGCGCAGCCAGAAAGCCAGCCTCCCTGGAGCTGGCCGCGGCGGCGGTCCGATACAGAAGATAGAGGTTGCTCAGCAGCAGAAGGAAGCATACTACGCGGAATGGGAATGCGTTGATGCCGGCAATATCAAAAAGCAGACGGTATACCAACGACCCCATGGGGCGATATCCAGGCGTAAAGTAGAAGACATTCTCCAGGAGAATTCGATAATAGGGCTTCTGCCAAGCCCCATATATGTTCATCATGTCGTCTCCGGTCAAATAGGCGAACAGACCGGGGCTGGAGAACCAAAGGAGAAGCGAAGCGATCACGCCGGCGGCGAGACGGGGCAACAGTCCGGACGGACTCGTGGCTTTGGGAGAAGCCGACACGTTCAGATGATGACGCAAAACGATCCGAGCATCTTGGTATCTTAACATCGCGATATAGCCCCCAAGCGTCAGCGCGGGGACGGGTTAGCTGCAAACCCCGTCCCCGCGCTGACGCTTGGGGCTATATGTTATTTAGAATTTGATCCCCACTACGAGCTGCAGGAACCTCGCCGCGCGGGCTGCCGTGATCAGGCCGAAGTCGGGCGAATTGAAGACTCCCTTGCCTGTCCTCGGGTCGACGACCACCGATAGCGTCGTGTTGGGCGTCGAGAAATTCGTGTGGATGACGTTTGACTAATGTTAACGCTAAAGTGGAATTGCTTAACCCATCACAAATTTGAAGATCTGCGGGTTCCCGGACGTTTCTGAGCGGCGACAATTAGTCCGCAAAGCATTCGGATTCTTAGGACAGCAGTCGATGACCGGCAGGCGAATGGTTCAATGAACAGGCGGCCCAGTTGAGACCACTGTCAGAGGAGGAGTACGTTGCGACAGGTTTAGAAATGCCGCAACCCCGATGGTATTCAGACCGCCAACCATGTCAAGTGTTCCGTCACCGTCAAGGTCTGCAAAAGTGACCGCCCGCAAAGGACCGGGGAAATCCAGGCGCTGTTGAAACGAGCCGTCGCCATTTCCGAAGAGAACGG
>JBGPHB010000368.1:0-5564 GCA_041484155.1 Bryobacteraceae bacterium | reverse complement strand
TTATTTCCGCGATCCTCGGGTCGCGGCCTCATTGAAGCGCCATCACCTGGCGCTGCTTGAGCACGCATTCGACATTTCCGCGATCCTCGGGTCGCGGCCTCATTAAAGCTCTTCCTTGGTGATATGCAGCATCACCGGCCAATCCCATTTCGGCGATCCTCGGGTCGCGGCCTCATTGAAGCAGTTTTTTAGAGATAGTCCTCGCGGCAGGGAGTGAAGACGTCGATTACAATCGATGGCTGGAGCGCCGTGGCCTGGTGCTCGATTCCGCCGCGGATCACGAAGCTGTCGCCTGAGCGGATCTCGAAAGTTTGATGACCTACCTTCACTCGCAGGTGTCCCGAGATCACGTATGCGATCTGGTCGTGCGGATGGCTGTGCGCGACGCCAACCCAGCCTTGCTCCATGCGGTGTTCGGCCAGAAATAGCTTGTCGTTGTAGGCGCCCACGCGGCGCGTTAGGCCGGGTTCGGGATGGCTCGGGTCCGCGGCCTTCGCGATTCCAACATCAGGAAACATGGGCTGCACTCCTCTGGCGCACGATGGCCGCGAATTGGCGGGCTGCTTCGGTGATCGCGGCAGAAGTTCCTGAAATCAACTCGCCCCCGACCCCGAGCGCCGAAGCCCCGGCGTCGAGGAACTGGGCCGCGGTGGCGAGGCTTACGCCTCCCGTGGGAATCATCGGGATCTGAGGCAGGGCGGCTTTTAGTGCCTTGATGTAGCCGGGGCCGCCTACGTTGCCGCAGGGAAAGATCTTGACGAAATCGGAGCCTGCCTTCCAGGCCGTGATCACTTCAGTGGGCGTCAGGGCGCCGGCCATCACCAGGGTTCCTTCGCGGTTCAGGAGCTTCACGGTCTCCAGGTCGAAGCCGGGGCTTACTACGAACTGTGCTCCGGCGTTCAGGCATCGCTCGGCTGTTTCAGGGTCGAGCACTGTGCCGGCTCCGATCAAGAGCTGCTTGCCGAGGGAGCGGACCAGCTCGGTGATGACGTCGATGGCGTCGGGGACGGTCATGGTCACTTCCACGATGGGGATTCCTCCGGCCGAGACTGCTTGGGCGGCGGAAAGGGCCAGATCGGCGGACGCGGCGCGCACTACGGGAATGATTCCTACTTCCAGGATCTTTTGGCGGGCTTCTTCTTTTTTCATAGCATCAGGTAAAACCGTTTCACGCAAAGACGCAAAGTTCGCAAAGAAGACACCGGCCTTGTCTTCTTTGCGAACTTTGCGTCTCTCCGTGAAAATCGCGCACAACGGACGCGGCGGCAGCCTTTTCACCAATGCAACAGAAGACGCCGCCGCGTCCTGTGCGCTTTGCGTGAAAATGCAGCTTCCGCGTTCTAGCGGGCAATGCGGGCACCCACGCCTTCCATCACTTGAAGAACTTCTTGCAGCGTCGCCATGCTGGTGTCGCCCGGGGTGGTCATGGCGAGCGCGCCGTGGGCGGCGCCGCACTCGACGGCCCATTGGGGGGGCTTTCCGGCGAGGAATCCGTAGATCAGCCCCGAGGCGAACGAATCACCGCCGCCGACGCGGTCGTATATCTCCAGATCCTTGCGCGGCTTGGCTTCGTGGAAGACGCCATCGCAGTAGCAGATTGCGCCCCAGTCATTCCTGGTGGCCGTAGTCGCCTGGCGCAGTGTCGTGGCCACCACGGGAAAGGGGAACTCTTCAACCACCTTCCCGATCATCTGCTTGAAGCCTTCCACCTCGACACCCCGCAACTCGAACCCGAGCGCGGCGGAAAAGTCTTCTTCGTTGCCGATCATCACATCCACCAGCGGCGCAAGACGACGGTTTACGGACTGCGCATGCTGCTTGCCACCGATGGCTTTCCAAAGCGAGGCGCGATAGTTGAGATCGTAGGAGACGATGACGCCGTGGCGCCGGGCAGACTGCATCGCTTCCATCGCGACCTCCGGGGTTGTCGAGGAAAGCCCGCAGAAGATGCCGCCGGTATGAAACCAGCGGGCGCCGTGCTTGCCGAAGATGTCATCCCAATCGATTTCGCCGGCCTGGAGTTGCGACACAGCGGTGTTCCCACGATCGGAGCACCCCACGGCGGCCCGCACGCCAAATCCGCGCTCGGTGAAATTCAGGCCGTTGCGCACGGTGCGGCCGACGGCATCGTACTCGACCCAACGGATCAGCGACTGGTCCACGCCCCCCTGAAAGATCAGATCCTGGACCAGGCGGCCAACCGGGTTGTCGGCAAACGCGGTGACAATCGCGGTCTCCAGCCCGAAACAGCGCTTGAGGCCGCGCGCCACGTTGTATTCGCCGCCACCTTCGCAGACTTCGAAATTGCGCGTGGTCGCGATGCGCCCGTCGCCGGGGCCCAGCCGCAGCATGACTTCGCCAAGCGCGACCAGGTCCCAACGGGCGGATTGTTTCGATCGAATCTTCAGGGGCATTCCTTCACCTTACCGAGCCAGCCAGCCGCCGTCGACTACCAGGACATGTCCGTGCATGTAGTCGCTGGCGGGCGAGGCCAGGAAGACAGCGGCTCCGGCCATGTCCTGCGGAGTTCCCCATCTGCCCGCGGGAATCCGCTCCAGGAGTTGACGGGAGCGAACGGGGTCGGCTCTCAGGGGCACGGTCACGTCGGTCTCCATGTATCCCGGCGCGATAGCGTTTACGTTGATTCCTTTCTGGGCCCATTCGTTCGCGAGTTCCTTGGTGAGTTGCGCTACCGCTCCCTTCGCCGCTGCGTAGGAAGGCACCAGGATGCCTCCCTGGAACGACAGGAGCGAAGCGATATTGATGATCTTCCCGCTTCCCTGCGCCAGCATGTGACGGCCTGCCGCCTGACACAGCCGGAACACGGCGTTGAGATTGATCTCGATGACGTCTGTCCAATCCTTGGCGGAGAATTCGGCAGCGGGCGCGCGACGGATGATGCCGGCGTTGTTGATCAGAATGTCGATCGAACCAAGTTCCTTCACGGTCAGATCGACCAGATCCTGGCAAGCGCCTGGATCGGAAACGTCGGCCACGGCGCGTACGGCTTTACCGCCCTGGGCCAGAACGGTTGCACAGACCTCGTCGATGCCCGCTGATTCCGTGCCATGAACTACGACGTTCGCTCCCGCTTCGGCCAGGCCCACGGCCATTCCCGCGCCGAGGCCCCTTCGGGAACCGGTGACCAGCGCGTTCTTTCCTTTGAGACTGAACGTCAGTCGATCCTCGCGGGTTTCAATTCCGGCGCCAGGACGTGAATGAACAACCAGGCGATGAGGTAAGCTGAACCGGCCATCACAAACACTGGAACATAGCTGCCGGTGAACTGCAGCACGAAGCCGGTGAAGGTGGAGATCAGCATTCCGCCCACGGCGCCTCCGAAGCCGCCGATGCCGACGACCGAAGCGACCGCGCGCCGCGGAAACATGTCGGACGGCAGAGTGAACAAATTCGCGGACCAACCTTGATGAGAAGCCGCGGCCAGACCGATCAGCCCCACAGCGGCCCAAAGGCTCTGAACCTGCGCGGCAAAGACGATGGGAATCACGGACACAGCGCACAACAGCATGGTGGATTTACGCGCTCGATTCACGCTCCACCCTCGCCGGAGAAGCGCCGCTGGAAGCCAACCCCCTGCGATGCTGCCGACATCCGCCACCAGGTAGATGGCCACCAGCGGGGGGCCCAGCTCGGTGAGGGTCAGGCCATGCCGGCTGTTGAGAAACTTGGGCACCCAATACAGCAAGAACCACCAGACGGGATCGGTCATGAACTTCCCCATCAGAAATGCCCAGGTCTGACGGTGTGGCAGCAGACGAGCCCACGCAATCTTGGTCGCCGGCTCCGCGGCGTCGCTCTGAATGTAGGCCAGCTCGGAGGGCGACACCTTCGGATGCAGTGCGGGAGGCCGATAAATTGCCAGCCAGGCAACCAGCCACAGAGCGCTGAAGACGCCCGTAAACAGAAACGCCGACTGCCACCCGAAGCGCACGGCAATGAAGGGGACCACCAGTGGCGCCACAATCGCGCCGATGTTGGTGCCGGAATTGAAGATGCCGGTCGCGAACGCTCGTTCCTTGCGGGGAAACCATTCGGCCACGGTCTTGATCGCCGCCGGAAAATTTCCGGACTCTCCCAAACCGAGCAGGAAACGGACCAGGCCGAATCCGAACGCGGACTGCACCAGCGAGTGGCTCATCGCCGACAGGCTCCAGATCGCGATCGCCACCGCGTACCCGATGCGCGTACCGACGCGGTCGATGAAACCTCCCACCAGCAGCAAGCCTAGGGCGTAGGCGGCCTGGAACGCGGTGACGATGTAGCCGTATTGTATTTCGTTCCACCCGATGATTCGCTGAAGATCCGGAGCGAGCACACCGAGGACCTGGCGGTCCACGTAGTTGATGGTGGTGGCGAAGAACAGGAGGGCGCAGATGCGCCAGCGATAACGGCCGACTCTCGCGGAATCCGCCGCCTGCGTCCCGAGATCCTTGGTTAGTTCACGCGTATCCTGCAAAACATCTCCGCCTTACTTTCGGCTAGCTTCGAGGCCGGAGCCACCCGCGCCGAAACCAACCTGAACGTTGACTACGCCAAATTGCCGGTCCTCTTTCTCGCGATGCGCGGCCATGGCCCAAAGAAAACAGATGCGATGTCCGGGCACGGAAACGTTGGGGTGATAGCCGCTCGGCATCAGCACGGCGTCGCCATCGCGGACCACCGTGACCAGTTCAGGATACCGCGTGTCGTTATACACAAGCTGGATGCCGAAAGCGGGCTCCGGCATGTCGAAGTACACGTACATCTCTTCGAGCATAGCGGCATGCTCATGCGGAGGCCAACTGGTCCAGTTTCCGGACTCGGAGATAGTGAACCCGGCCAGCAGCCGGGAGGCTTGCACATTTTTTCCAAGCACGATATTCACTTGCCGCTGCTGGCTGGGAGCGCCGGTGTTGAACTTCAAGGCGGGATCCTTGGAGACTTCAGTGTAGCGGACTACTTGGACTGGATACTGCTGCGCGACCTCAGCCGAAAACTCCGCCAGGTCGGCTGGCGCTTCGCTCTTGACTTGCACGGAGCGATCGCGGGGGATGTAGATGCCGTCGTATTGGACCAGATTAAAGTCCTGGCCGTCCACGCTTACAGTTGCGGCTCCAGAGAGGACAATCAGTCCGGTCTCACGCTCGCCGGTGGCGAATGAGGCGGATTTGGCACCGCTTCCCAGGATGATGCGCCCATAGGAGAGATGACGGTTGGCGCTGTTGGCGGGAGTCACGGAAATGTGCCGGCCCATGCGGCCGTTGGTCTTGCGGAACACCAGGTTTGACTCGGTTGCCGTCATGTGTCACCTCACGCTCCACTCACTCTATGTTCTGGGGATTGCGGAGTCAACCAGGATTTGCTGAAGGTAGGCTTCAGCAATGCCGAACTAAACCCCGCCCTCACGGGCGGGGCTTCGAGTGGTGTTGATCGTGGCGGTTGGTTGGTGCGGTTGATTGGTGCGGTTGATTGGTGCGGTTGATTGGTGCGGTTGATTGGTGCGGTTGATTGGTGCGGTTGATTGGTGCGGTTGATTGGTGCGGTTGATTGGTGCGGTTGATTGG
>JBGPHB010000367.1:0-5567 GCA_041484155.1 Bryobacteraceae bacterium | reverse complement strand
GCGCCGTACCTGCAAGCCGACTTTTTCCGGCCTACGATCGAGCGGGCGCTGGAGCGCGGACTGGGCCGCCGCGTGGAGGTGGAGGAGGCGCACTTCAATCTCTTCACCGGTCCGGGCTTCACGCTTTCGCGAGTCACCATCCATGAAGATCCGCGCGCCGGTATCGAGCCATTTGCGTACATGGAGTCGCTCGACGCGCGTGTCCGCCTGCTCAGTTTGTTCGCGCGGCGCCTGGACTTTTCCAGCTTGCGCCTCGGCGACGCCAGCATCAATCTGGTGAAGACCGACGCGGGGCCGTGGAATTTCCAATTCCTGCTGGGCGGCGCGTCGGCGATGGCGGGCGCGATGCCGGCCATCAAGATGCGTGGCGGGCGGGTGAATTTCAAATTCGGCGACACGAAGTCCGTGCTTTACTTCAACGACACGGATCTGGATGTTTCTCCGTCGAACGACGGCTCCGTCGAGCTGCGTTTTTCCGGAGCGCCTTCGCGCACCGACCGCTCGGCGCAGAACTTCGGACACTTCTTCGTTCGCGGGACGTGGAACGGTCAGAGACTGAACATGAAAGTCGAGCTGGAGCGCAGCGCGGTGGAGGAGGTGGCGCGGCTGCTCGACCGGCGCGGCTTCGGCATTCACGGTATCGTCGCCTTCAATGCCCAGCTTTCGGGCCCGCCTTCGCATCTCGAAATCGTCGGCCAGCTTCAAGTGGACGACGTCCATCGCTGGGACCTTCTGCCGAAGCGCGGCGGAGGATGGCGAATCGGGTACAAAGGGACGCTCGACCTGCGCAGGGAGCGGCTGGAGCTGGCCAGTACCTCTGAGACGCCGAACCCGCCGCTGGCTTTGCAATTCCGCGCATGGAACTTTCTATCGACTCCGCAGTGGAATGCCGCCGCGGATCTAGCGCACGTGCCGATCTCGACCCTGGTCGAAGTGGCGCGGCACATGGGAGCAGCTCTTCCGGAAAACTTGACCGCGGAGGGCTGGCTTTCCGGTTCGGTCCGGTACAGCGAGCCCGATGGACCGGCAGGCCGCGTGGAGATGCAGGACGCCTCCTTCACTCTGCCGGACGCGCAGCCGTTGCGCGCCGCGAGCGCGGCGGTGGCCATCGATCGGCAGGCCTTCTCGCTGGAACCCTCCACGGTGCGGGTGGGCGAAAGCGAGAGCGCCGATGTCCAGGCCAGCTATACCCTCGGCGCCGATGCCGGCCTCGATCTGAAGATCACGACCAAGGGTTTGAGCGTCGCCGATTTACAGCCCTTCGGCCTGGCGGCGATTCCGTTGGTGGAGTTGACTCCTCAGGGTACCTGGCGCGGATCGGCGCGTTACCGCTGGTCGCCCGGCGACGATGGCGAATGGTCGGGCGACTACGAGTTGCAAAACGCGCGCATCGCGGTGGATGGCCTCGCCGATCCGTTGCGTATCCAGTCCGCCTCGGTAAACCTGAACGGCAAGCGCGTGGCGGTGACCCGCTTGCGGGCGAGAGTCGGAACGGTGGCGTTCACGGGCGAGTATCGTTGGGAACCGGCCACCGTACGCCCACACAAGTTTCGCATCGTGATTCCGGAAGTGGATGCCGTGGAGTTGCAACGAATCTTGACGCCCACGCTGGTGCGGGAACGCGGATTCCTGGCTCGCACACTGCGGCTGGGCTCGGCGCCTTTGCCGGAGTGGCTGAAAACCCGGCGCGCCGACGGGACACTGTCCATCGAGTCGTTCACAGGCACGGATGCAAAGGCGCGCATCGAGTCCGCCAGACTGTTATGGGATGGGGCGCTGATTCGTTTGGTGCGCGTCAAAGCGGAGGTCGATCAGATCGCGCTGAGCGGGGAAGTCGCGATCGATCTCGCGGGCGCTTTGCCGCACTATCACCTCGAGGGAAAGCTGCACGAGGTCGCGTATGCCGGCGGCAAGCTCGACTTTGACGGCAGCCTGGATACGGAAGGCTCCGGAGTAGAGCTTTTAGCGAACGCACGCGCTGAAGGACGGGTGCACGGCCGCTCCATTGCGTTTGCGCCGGAAGCCGATTTCCGCACGATCGCGGGATGCTTTGAAGTGTCCTACGGCGCCGGAGGGCCGCGCTGGAAGCTCTCCGGACTCGAAGTTCTACAGGGCGGCGACACCTACTACGGGACTGGCGCAACTCAAACCGATGGAAGGGTACTGATCGAATTGGCGAACCGGGGCCGCCAGTTTCGCTATACCGGCGCGCTGCTGGCGCCGGCACCGTAGATATGGGAGGAGGCCGCACGTGCTTGAGTCGGTCGGACATTGGCAACAAGCCTGGAAAGACTTTCAACAAATAGGAATCACCTACGTTTTGACTGCGCTCATCGGCTGGGACCGGGAGCAGGAAGCGCACAGCGCGGGCTTGCGTACTTTTCCGATCGTCGGGATGGCCAGTTGCGGCTATTTGCTGGCTCTAGGTACCCAGCCGGACGCGGCCGCTCAATCGCGTGTGCTGCAAGGGCTGATTACCGGCATCGGATTCGTCGGAGGCGGCGCCATTCTGAAGGAAGGGGCAACAGTGAGAGGAATGGCGACCGCGGCCAGCGTCTGGAACGCCGGCGTGATTGGCGCTTCTGTCGCGATGGGGCGATATGAAATCGCGATCATGCTCGCCGCGCTGAATCTCTTCACATTGCGCGCGCTGCTGCCGCTCAAGCTTTGGATTGACCGCCGGAAGCCTCCCGGACCCTAACGCGGAGTCTTACGCAGGCGATCGTAGTCCGAGACTAACTGGCGGGTGATCCGGTCGGCAACGTCCGCGCTCGCTCCGCGGAACTTGGCGCCGGTGCTCTCTTGCGTGGTGGACCAGATGACGTCGCCGTCTTTATTGACCAGCCGGATGGTCGCGAGCGCTTCATGCTTGCGCTCCTTGATATTGCTGGATTCGTTCTCACCGATGCCCAGGCTCAGGGAGCGGCTGCTGCGCTCACTTGCGCCGGAGGCTGCGCTGTTATAACGGGAGCTGGTGCTCGAACCCGAGCTGTTTCCCGTGGAGCCCCGCATGTTGATGCTGTCGGAGGAAGAGAAGGCGTCGGTGAAGATCAGATCCTCGGCGCCGCCGCGCACCGTCGCATCCGCGCGCTCCTGGTTTTCGGTGAGGATGAAGAGCTTCGCGTTTTGCAGGCTGGTGATCAGCAACTCGCGCATTTGCGCGGCGGTTTCCCCGCCCGTGAGCTTGTCGACGTAAACGCGCTTGATGTTCAGGAGCTGTCCGGAAAGATCCTCTTGCCCGAAGAGTGTTGCCGTAAAGAATAGTGCGATCGCGAACTTCATCCTCGTCCCGCCTTTCTCGCTTCTTCGTCCTGATACTGGATCTTCCGGCCGGTTCTCGCTTCCAAACTCACCAGGGTCGCCCGAATGCCGTTCTTGTCGACGCGGAACACCAGCGCTTGATGATTTCCAGCATCGTCGGTGTAGCCCACGGTGAGGAAGTGCTTGCGGCTCTTGCTCAGTAAAAACGCCGGTGAGATCACTACCGCCATCAGCAGCCGCCGGTCCACTTTCTGCCCATACTCGAGCAGGTCGATGCGATCGTACGACACCCGAACCTGTCCCTTCCTGGCGTAGAAGGCAAAATATTGCTCGTCGCCTACTTCAATCGATCCGGCGGTTCCGGTTTCCAGCCTGGCGGCGGTTCCGCCCACGTACTCGGCCCGGCTTTGGGAGTGCAAGCAGGGCACCAGGATCAACACGAGAACTATCAGCACTGATGTTTAGTCGCGCGAACCAACCGGATTTCTCACCGCCGGACACGCTATCCTGAAAAATACCCATGCAACAGGAAGTCGTCGAGGCCGAAGGCCACCTGATCGATTCGCACGTGATGGAGCAGATTTTCGACACGGTGGTCGAATACAACGGCAAATTCGAAGTCGAAGAGTTCCGCATTGGCCGCACCAACGCGGATGGCTCGTACTTGCGATTGAGGATCGAGACACCGCAACCCTCCGACATGCAGCAGGTGCTGGGCCAGTTATTGGGTTTGGGTTGCTCTCCGGTGGATACGGGCGATGCCGACCTCGCGGTAGTCGATCGAGACTGCTGTGCACCCGAGGACTTCTATTCGACGACCAATCAGCGAACCCTGGTGCGTCACGGCGGAGACTGGCTGGAAGTGGAGAACCAGCGCATGGACGCGATCATCGTGGTCGGGGGCGGCCACGCGGTCTGCCGGCGGCTTCGCGATGTTCGTAAAGGCGACCGGGCCGTGGTGGGGATGCGTGGGATCCGGGTCGTCCCGGAATCCAAGGAGCGCGACCGGATGGCGTTCGCCTTCATGAGCAACGGGATCTCTTCGGAACGGCAGGTGGAGACCGCGGTGCGCCAGACGGCGAATCTGATGCAACAAACGCGGGAGGCCGGGCAGAAGATCGTGGTGGTGGCCGGACCAGTGGTGGTCCACACTGGAGGCGCTCAACCCCTCGCCAGGCTGATCCGCGGTGGGTGGGTGCAGGCAATGCTCGCCGGAAATGCGCTGGGTGTGCACGATATTGAAGCCGCGCTGCTGGGTACCTCGCTCGGCGTCCGGCAAAGTGATGGGCGGCAGGAGGAGCACGGCCACCGCAACCACATGCGCGCTATCAACGCCATCTATCACGCCGGCGGGATCGCGAAAGCTGTCGAGAGCGGACGCCTGAAATGCGGCGTGATGTATGAGTGCGTCAAGGCGGGGGTGCCCATCGTGCTGGCCGGCAGCCTTCGCGACGACGGGCCGCTGCCCGACACGATCACCGACATGAACCAGGCGCAGGATGCCTACGCCGAGCAACTGAAGGGCGCCGGGTTGGTATTGTGCCTGGGCTCGATGCTGCATTCGATCGCGGTTGGGAATATGCTCCCAAGCTGGGTCAAGATCGTCTGCGTGGACATCAATCCCGCGGTGGCCACAAAGGTGAGCGATCGCGGAACGGGGCAGGCTGTGGGCGTAGTCACCGACGTCGGGCTGTTTCTCGACCTCCTCTCGCGGGCACTCGAGAAATGAAACGCCAGTATACCGAACGGCATGCCGAAGCAGGCGTGGGCGCTAAACTGCCTGAGATCGAGACTTGGCCGAATCAGTATCCGGGATACGAAATCGAGATCGTGACACCGGAGTTTACGTCCGTGTGCCCGAAAACCGGCCTTCCCGATCACGGGGAGATCACGTTGCACTATATCCCCGACAAGCGCTGTCTGGAATTGAAGTCGTTCAAGATGTACCTGCTCGCGTACCGCAATCTTGGGATCTTTCAGGAGAATGCCGTCAACAAGATTCTGGCGGACGTGGTGAAAGCGGCGCGACCGGTACTTGCGACCGTGACCGGCGAGTTCACGCCGAGGGGCGGAGTTTACACCAAGATTACAGCGGATTGGAGCCGCAAAAGTGTCCGGTGAGGAACTAACAGCGGCGATTCAAGAGGTGCGGAATCGAGTTCGGGCACGCCACCCGGAGGGCTCGCTCGGTCTCCAGGGCCTGGCCGCCCCGGACCTGATGCCGCTGGTGCATGCGCGCGACGCCGCGGAGGCCAAGGTCGCCGCCATCGGCACCGTGAATCCGAGGCCACCGGGGCTCAAGAATT
>JBGPHB010000366.1:0-5580 GCA_041484155.1 Bryobacteraceae bacterium | reverse complement strand
GAGCAGGTTTTCCGCGGCGAGGCCCGCATCAACGAAATCGAAATCGAAATCGACGAATTAGCCATCAACCTGCTTGCCCTGCAACAGCCCATGGCGGCGGACCTGCGGCTGATCGAGTTCGACAGCACAACGGTGATCTTCAAGACCCCCGCGAAGAAGGAGACTGAAGATTACGTCACCGGCAGGTTTGGTTGATTGCTTTGGAGTACTGGAGTCCACAATAGTGCGCCACTTCGTCGAAGAGTTAGAACATTTGAAGACCAAGCTGCTCGAAATGAGTTCGCTGGTGGAATCGGCCATCCAGCGGAGTATCAGCGCGGTGACTCAGAAGGATCGTAGCGCGGCCGAGCAGGTTTTTCGCAATGAAGCCCGCATCAACGAAATCGAGATCGAGATCGACGAGTTCGCCATCAACCTGCTCGCGTTGCAGCAGCCCATGGCGGCGGACCTGCGCCTGATCGTGGCTGCGTTGAAAATCAACACGGATCTGGAACGCATGGGAGATCTGTCGGTCAATATCGCGCAGAGGGCGCTTTCGCTGATGGAAGAGCCGGTCATCAAACCGATGATCGATATCCCGCACATCGCCGGCCTGGTTCAGTCCATGGTGCGCAAGGCGCTGGATGCCTTTGTCACCCGCGATGCCGACCTCGCCCGCAGCGTGCTGGCCTCTGACGACGCCGTCGATAGTCTCCGTACCGCGTGCTACCACGAACTGGTGAGCTTCATGGAGAAGGACCCGCAGAACATCAAGCCGGCTCTCGATCTTCTGGCCATAACCCGCAATCTGGAGCGCCTGGCGGACCATTCCACCAACGTCGCCGAAGACGTGCTCTTTCTGGTGAAGGGCATCGATGTCCGGCATCACGCAGAGGCTCGTCAGTAGCGAAGAAACCCTCTATTCAACAATCGTTTACCGATTCTTCATTTGTCTGTAACAATGAATCGGTTACTCTGTTAGAGAAGCATGAAAAAGATAGTACTCATTGAGGACGACCCAGATCTTTACTCGCTCATCCAGTACAACCTGGACAAGGAAGGCTTCACTCTGGCGGGCTCGCGGACGGGAAAAGGCGCGCTGGAGTTGTGCCGCCGGGAGCGGCCGGACCTGATCATTCTCGATATCATGCTGCCCGACTCCGACGGCTTGGATATCTGCAAAGGAATCCGGGCGCACCCGGAGTTGGCGAACGTGCCGGTGATCTTTCTTACCGCGCGCGCCTCGGAGACGGACCGCATTGTAGGCCTGGAGCTCGGCGCGAACGATTACATTGTGAAACCGTTCTTTGTACGTGAGTTGATCGCGCGAATCAAGATCCATTTCCGTGGCCAGCGGCCGCTCGGCAAATTACTCAAGTGGGGCGAGCTGGAGCTGGACCGCGCGCGCTGCCGCGTGCAATTGGCAGGACAGGATCTTTCGCTCACCGCCACCGAGTTCCGCCTGCTGGAGTTCTTGATGAGCCGGCCGGGTGTAGTGTTTAGCCGCGAGCAATTGCTCGACGCGGTCTGGGGCCATGATCGAGCCGTCACCGACCGAACGGTCGACGTCTACATTCTGCGCCTGCGGCAAAAGATCGAAACCGCCGAGGCGCCTCCCTTCATCCGCAGCGTGCGTGGTTTCGGATATAGCTTCAACGCCGAAGTTTCGCAAGAACGCACGGCCGTGTCCTAAGGCAGAATTTTGTGAGAGATGATGTGGCGCGCGCACTCTTGCGAGCCACGTTCACAATCATGTGAACGCATGGCCAAGCGTTCGCAAGAGTGCGAACGTGGCAAACACGAGTGTTCGCGCCACACTACCGAACGAGCTGCCGGTTACCGATAGGTACAATGGGAGCACAGCCCCCCGTACTTGCCCATGAAGGATCTTCGCCGGCAGCAACTATACGACGCCCTCGCTTCACGCATCCTGATCATCGACGGCGCGATGGGCACGATGCTGCAAACCTACAATCCCACCGCCGCGGATTTTGGCGGTCCACACCTGGAAAACTGCAACGAGAATCTTTGCCGCACGCATCCGGAGTGGGTTACCGAGGTGCATCGCGGGTATCTTGAAGCCGGCGCGGACATCCTCAAGACCAACAGCTTCCAAGGCTCGCCGATTGTGCTGGCTGAGTTCAAGCTGGAAGACCAGACGCATGAATTGAATGCGCTGGCCGCGAAGTTGGCGCGAAATGCGGCGGACCAATTTTCCACCACGGTTAAGCCGCGCTTCGTCGCCGGCTCCCTCGGTCCCACCACGAAATCCATTACCTTGCGCGGTGATGTCACTTTTGAGCAGTTGCAGGCCAGTTATCACGCGCAAGCCCGCGGACTCATGGAAGGCGGCGCCGATCTTCTCCTGCTCGAGACAGGCTTCGATACGCGCAACGTCAAGGCCGGCATTCTGGGAGTGCAGCAACTCGAGCGCGAACTCGAGATCCGAATTCCGTTGATGGTCTCCGGCACCATTGAGCGCTGGGGAGCGATGCTGGCCGGCCAGCCCGTCGACGCTTTCTATGCGTCGGTGTCACACGCCGACCTGCTCTCGATGGGCCTCAACTGCGCAACCGGTCCGGATCTGATGACGGACCACATCCGCACGCTCGCCCAGATCGCCTCGACCCGGATCTCTTGTCATCCGAACGCGGGCCTGCCGAATGAAGAGGACCAGTATCTGGAGACGCCGGAGTCGCTGACGCAGCAGCTTGAAAAATTTGTCGAGCGTGGCTGGCTGAATATTGTCGGTGGTTGCTGCGGCACCACGCCCGCCCATATCCGCGCCATCGCGCAGATGGCCGAAGGCAGGAAACCCCACGTCGTAAATCCGCCCGCTCATCGAGCCTACTATTCGGGAATCGATCTGATCGAAGCCGACGAAAGCAATCGTCCTCTGATCGTCGGAGAGCGCACGAATGTCATCGGCTCGCGCCTGTTCAAGAGTTTCGTGGCGGAAGAGATGTGGGAGGAGGCGAGCGAGGTCGCACGCTGGCAGGTGAAGAGCGGGGCGCACGTCATTGATGTCTGCTTGCAATCGTCGGACCGCGAGGAGATCAAGGATATCGATCCGTTCTATGCGAAGTTGATGGCCAAGATCAAGGCGCCGGTGATGATCGATACCACCGATCCGCAAGCCATCGAGCGCGCGCTCACCTGGTGCCAGGGCAAGAGCATCATCAACTCGATCAATCTCGAGGACGGCGAAGAAAAATTCGAGCGCGTATGCCCAGTGGCAAGAGCCTACGGTGCGGCCCTGGTGGTGGGCGCCATCGATGAAGATAAACAGCAGGCGCAAGCCTTCACCCGCGAGCGAAAGCTGGAGGTCGCCAGGCGTTCGGTCGGGCTGTTGACGGAAAAATACGGCATTCCGCCCGAGAACATCATCATCGACCCGCTGGTGTTCCCCTGCGCCACTGGGGACGAAAACTACGTGGGAGGCGCGGTTGAAACCATCGAAGCCATCCGGTTGGTAAAGGAAAATATTCCTTACGTCAAGACCATCCTGGGCGTGTCGAATATCTCCTTCGGTCTGCCGGCGCCGGCTCGTGAAGTCGTGAACTCGGTGTTCCTGTATTACGCCACCAAGGCGGGTCTCGATCTGGCCATCGTAAATGCGCAGAAGCTGGAACGTTTCCCTTCCATCCCGATTGAAGAGCGGCGCTTGGCGGAGAGCCTGCTCTTCAATACACCTCAGCCCGGGATGTTTGCGCCGGAAGACTGGCGTCAACAAACGCGCGAAGAGAAGATCGCGATTAACCAGTTCCACATCGCGGCCATCACGGAGCACTTCCGAAAGGCTGACAAGAAGGAGAAAAAGAAGTCCGCCGAACTGCCCCTGGACGAGCGGCTGGCGAATTACATCATTGAGGGCACCAAGGACGGCCTGATCGCGGACCTGGACCGCAAGCGGGCCGACGGCGCCGGGTCTCTGGAGATTATCAACGGTCCGCTCATGACCGGCATGACGGAAGTCGGGCGGCTGTTCAACAACAACGAGCTGATCGTGGCCGAGGTCCTGCAGTCGGCCGAAGCAATGAAGGCTGCCGTCAACTATCTTGAGCAGTTCATGGAGAAGACCGAGACGTCGACGCGCGGAAAGATCGTTCTGGCCACGGTAAAGGGCGATGTTCACGACATCGGCAAGAATCTGGTCGAGATCATTCTCTCGAACAATGGCTATCAGGTGATCAATCTCGGGATCAAGGTCCCGCCGGACGACCTGATTCGCGCCTGGCGTGAGCACCAGCCGGATGCGATCGGGCTATCCGGACTGCTGGTGAAGAGTGCGCACCAAATGGTGACCACTGCGTCGGATTTCAAGGATCAAGAAGTCAAAGTGCCGTTGCTGGTGGGCGGCGCCGCCTTATCGGAAAAATTCACCACAACGCGTATCGGGCCGGCCTACGGCGCGCCGACGTTCTACGCCAAGGACGCCATGACCGGGCTGCGCATCATGAACGAGCTGATGGACCCGTCCAAGCGTCAAGTCGTCATGAGCACCCATATCTTCACCGCCACGGCAGCGCCGGCCGCCGAACCGGCTCCCGCCATCAACACCGCCACAGCGCGCAGTCCCAAGGTGCATACCGATATCCCGATTCCACCAGCGCCGTATCTCGACCGTCGCGTGCGGGAAGTTCCCAACTTGCGTGAGGTCTGGAGCTACATCAACCCGTTCATGCTCTATGGCCGTCACCTCGGCTTCAAGGGGAATTTCGAAAAACTGTTGGCCGAGCGCGACCCCAAGGCGCTCGAACTCTTTGACCACCTGGAGAAGGTGAAGGAAGAAGCCGCGAAGTTCATGAAGATCCGCGCCGTGTGGCGATTTTTCGAGGCCGAACGCGACGGCAACTCGATCCATCTGTTCGCGCCGCGTTCTGAGAGCCCGTTACACACCTTCCGTTTCGGCCGGCAGCCGAAATCCGACGGCCTGTCCTTAGGCGACTACGTGCTCGATCGCGAAGAGGGGCAGCGTGACCACATCGGGCTCTTTGTGGTCACAGCCGGAGAGTATGTGCGCCAGCGTTCCGAAGAAGCCAAGCAACGTGGTGAGTTCCTGCTGGCGCATGCCTTGCAGGCGCTGGCGATCGAGAGCGCCGAGGGCTGTGCGGAGTGGCTGCACCGCCGCATGCGCGAGGATTGGGGCTTTCCCGATCCCCCCACCATGACCATGCAGGAGCGGTTCACCTCGCGGTACCGCGGAAAACGCTACAGCTTCGGCTATCCGGCGTGCCCCAATCTGGAGGACCAGCAGGGCCTTTGGAAGTTGCTCGAGCCTGAAGAGATCGGCGTGCGGCTCACCGAGGGGATGATGATGGACCCGGAGGCGAGCGTCAGCGCGCTGGTGTTTCATCATCCGGACTGCGCGTATTTCACGGCGAGTGAGTAACGCAGGCCTCAGGCCTGCATCTTTTGATTCTCGTAAAGAACTCTAAAGCGGCGAACCGGGGGCGATTCATGATCGTAGAAGTCTTCGAACTTGACTTCACGCAAGCCGATCCTTGAGACCTCCTGGCGGGTGAGCGGCCAGGGCATTTCGCCTTCGGGATCTTGTTCGTCCCGGCCTCGGGCGATGAGCAGCAGGTAACCACCTGGACT
>JBGPHB010000365.1:0-5589 GCA_041484155.1 Bryobacteraceae bacterium | reverse complement strand
GAACATATAGCCTAACTGCGAGACGGTCGAGTAGGCGAAGACCTTCTTAATGTCGTTCTGGGCGAGGCCAATGGTGGCGGCGAAGAATGCCGTGGTCAAGCCGACGATGGCGACGATGTCGAGCGCGAACGCCGAATGCAGGTAAATCTGGGAGCTGCGGGCGATCATGTAGACGCCGGCGGTGACCATGGTCGCGGCGTGGATCAGCGCGCTGACCGGAGTTGGGCCGGCCATCGCGTCGGGCAGCCAGACGTAGAGCGGGATCTGCGCGGATTTGCCCGCGGCGCCGAGCAGCAGCAGGAGACAGATTGCCGTGATCCAACCGGGGCTTGCTTCGACGGGCATGTCCTTTATCTGGCCGAAGACTTTGGTGAAATCGAGGGAGCCGAAGTGAATCGCGATCAGGAAGACTGCCAGGGAAAAACCGAAGTCTCCGATGCGGTTTACGATGAAGGCTTTGTTGCCGGCGTCGGTGGCGAACTTTTCGAGGAAGTAGAAGCCGATCAGGAGGTAGCTACAGAGGCCCACGCCTTCCCATCCGACGAAGAGCAGCAGGTAGTTGGCGCCGAGCACCAGAACCAGCATGAAGAACATGAACAGGTTGAGGTAGGCGAAGAAGCGGTAGTATCCGCCTTCGTGGGCCATGTAGCCGACTGCGTAGATGTGGATAAGCAGACCGACGCCGGTGACGATCATCAGCATCACGGCGGTGAGGCGGTCTACTGCGAAATCGACGCCGATGTTCAGGGGGCCGGACTGGATCCAGGTGAAGTAGTGTTCGACGTAGGCGGTTTCCAGGGGGCCGAGTGCGTTTAGGGTCTTCAGGACCCATAAGAAAGACAGTAAGACGGAGCCGACGGCTATCGCGTTCACGCCGGTTTTCGACAGGCGGCGGCCGAAGAGGCCGTTGAGGGCGAAGCCGGCCAGGGGAAGAATGGGGATGAGCCAAAGTTGCATTGTTCTCTAGCCTGCTTTTTTGACGAAAAGCCGGCCCGGAGGCCGGCTCGCCGCCAAGACTGGCTGCCCCACATTGCAGCATAGCCACAACCAACGACTTGCACCAGCGGAACCCCGCCCTAACGGGCGGGGCTTGTCCGCAGTCTCGAAAGCTCCGCCCGTCAGGGCGGGGTTCTGGCCGGCAATGGACGCGGGCTCTAGTAGTACATTGCTGGGACAGGTGTTCATGGCACAGGAATTGAACATGTCTTTAGTTCTTTAGTGAACTAACCTCGTCGATTTCTAGTGTCTGGCGGTTCTTGAATACCGTTAGGATGATGGCCAGGCCGACTGCGGCTTCGGCGGCTGCCACCACCATTACGAAGAAGCTGAAAATGTGCCCGTCAACTTGTTTGAGCTTGTAGGAGAACGTCACGAAGCTGAGGTTGACCGCGTTGAGCATCAGCTCGATCGACATGAACACGGTGATGACGTTACGGCGGAACAGAAAGCCGGCTACCCCGATCGCAAACAGGAGCGCGCTGAGAGTCAAATACCAACTAAGTGGAGTGCTGGGCGGCATCAGTCGACCTCTCTTCGGGCCAGCACGATCGCGCCCAGGATCGCGACCAGGATCAGGACGCTGGTTACTTCGAACGGCAACAGGTAAACAGTGAAGAGCTGCTTGCCGATGTCCAGCGCCGTCCCCTGCCGGAATCCACCGAAATTCACACCTTCCGAGGGTGGGAGAACGCGTTGGGCAATGTAGCCCACTAGTCCGAGCAAGATGACCAGTAGCGGCACGCCCATGTATTTTCCCCACAGGCGTCGTTTGGTCGCGACCTCGGTGCCGGCGTTCAGCAGCATGATGACGAAGACGAACAGCACCATGATGGCGCCGGCGTAGACGATGAGTTGCGCGGCGGCGATGAATTCGCCTCCCAGCAGCAGATAGAGCGCGGCCAGCGAGCCCATCACTCCGATCAGCGAGAGGGCGCTCGAAATCGGGTGCGTTTGCAGCACCAGGTTGACCGCGCAGGCCACTGCGACGGCGGCGAATATCAGAAAAAGGATCGCGTCCATATTATTTCGAAGTGAGGGCCACCAGCAGGCCGGTCACGAACAGGTTGAGAATCGCCACCGGGAACATGAACGTCCACGCGAAGCTCATCAACTGGTCATAGCGGAACCGCGGCAGCGTGCCGCGGACCCAAATATACAGGAACAAGATGATACCCACCTTGGAGGCAAACCAGAATAGCGGCAGCAGGATCGTGGAGACGATCGGCACCAGAAACACCGCTGCGATGCCGAGAAACACAACGCCCGTGATGGGGAGCGTAATGCGATCGAAAGACCGCGCCGGATTCATGCCGTGATACAGGGAAACCACACCGCCGGTCCCGAAGATCAAGGACGGCACCAACCACGATCCGTACTCAACGGGGAACAGCGGCTGCCAGCCTCCCAGAAACAAGAGCGTCGCCACGCAGGAGACCGTCACCATGTTGGCGTATTCGGCCATGAAAAATGCCGCGAACTTCATGCTGGAATATTCGGTGTGAAAGCCGGCGACCAGTTCGTTCTCTGCTTCCGGGAGGTCGAATGGGATCCGATTGGTTTCAGCGAACGCGGCGACCATGAACAAAAGGAAGCTGACGATTTGCGGGAGTGGTCCCTGGAAGACGGTCCAGCGCGGCAGGAATCCGAAGTAGTAGCCACCCTGCGCGTCCACCAGTTGCCGGAAGCTGAGGGTGTTCAGCATCAGCAGGGGAGCGGCGATCGCCAACGCCATCGGCAGCTCATAACTGATCATCTGGGCCGAACTGCGCAATCCGCCTAGCAGCGCGTATTTGTTGTTCGAGGCCCATCCGGCGAGAGCGACGCCGTATACGCCAATCCCGGAAAGTCCGAGGATGAAGAGCACTCCGATATTCAGGTCGGTCAACTGCATCGCGGTCTGAAAACTACCTATATGGATCTCGCTTCCGAATGGGATCACCGAAATCGAAATGAGGGCGAAGACGACGGCGATGAACGGCGCCAGCAAATAGAAGACCTGGTTCACGTGGGAAGGGATCATGTCTTCCTTAGTCATCAGCTTGACCACGTCGGCAAGGGGCTGCAGCAAACCGTGCGGCCCGACACGGCGGGGGCCGACGCGAAGCTGGATGTGCGCGATGACTTTGCGTTCAATCCATTGAAGGTAGGCGAGCGTTGTCAGAAGGACAAACGCGACTACGGCCGCCTTGATGAGGGAGAGAACAAAGAAATTCATTTGTACAGGGCGCCTGGAGCTTCCATGACTGAAGCTAGCATCTTCGAATACCGTGACAGGGATCCGGAAGTGAACAATGTGTCTCCGGCCGATTGAATTACACCGGGGGGTGATGGCACGCGACCATTCAACGGCGCCGTTGGAGCCGCGCCGCCGGTCGCCAGGATGGGGAGCGGGACGTTGTAGCCGTGCACGGCCTCGCGGATTTCCTGGAACACTTTGTCTGGCAGCCAGATTCCAAGGTTCAGGCCCATTTCTTTCGCGATGAGGCCAAAGATTTCCAGGTCGGTCTTGGTGCCCATCACCTTGATCGCCGGCTTGAGCCTTTGAACTTCGCCGCAAAGGTTGGTCACGGTGCCGCTCTTTTCATAGGCCGACGCGGCTGGCAGCACGATGTCGGCGCGGCGCGCGGTCTCGGTCATGAAGAGGTCCTGTACCACGACGAAGGCGTTTTTGGCGGCCAGACTCGCATTCTTTAGCGGATTCGCGCCGACTACCCACAGCAGATCGAGGTCGGCCGCGGCGAGCATCTGCTCCCGGGACATCCCGCCGTCGCGCGGAACCAGACCCATGTCGAATGCGCCTCGCGAATTGGAGTAATCGACCAGGCAAACGTATTTCGCCGGAATCCCGAGGGAGGTCCCGAACGCCACCAGCTTGCGGACTGCTTCGCCCTGAATCGCATCTCCGAAAACGACGACCAAGCCGGCTTCGGCCTTCAGCTTGTCGCGGAGGGACTCGACGCCGGCCAGTTCCCCGCCCTTCTGAACACGGACGCTCGCGACCGCATGTTGGTCCTCGCGCACCGGACCGACAGTCACGGCATAGATGTGTGCGTTGTGATGCCGGAAGTTGGCGCGGGCTTGGAAAGCGAGCAGAGGATGTTGCTGGGAGAGATCGCTCCCGACCACAAGCACGGCTTTGGCGTGATAGAGATCGTCGGTTGTGGCCAAGGCTTCTGAGCGTCCCGAAAGGGCGTCGAAGAGCGTTGCCAGATCGCCGGTGCGGTGATGGTCGATGTTCTGGGTCTTGAGTCCCTGGCGCGCCAGCTTCGCAAGAAAGAAATTCTCTTCGTTGGTGGTGTGGTTGGAACCGATGATGCCGATGCGGCTCGCCTGGCGGAGTTCTTCGACCACCACCTCGAGCGCTTTCGACCAGGACACGGGCTCGAAGCCATCGGCGGTCCGCATCATGGGAGATTGCAGGCGTTCCGGATGGTCGATGAAGTCGAACGCGTAGCGGCCCTTGATGCAGAGAAATTCACCGTTGATTCCGGAGCGGTCGCGATTATTGCCGCGGATGATCTTATCGTTGCGAACGCCGAGCGTGGTGCGGCAGCCGTCGGAGCAGTGCGTGCAAATGGTTCCGACGTGGTTCATCTCCCACGGCCTCGTCTGGTAGCGGTAAGTGCCGCTGGTGAGGGCGCCGACCGGGCAGATATCGATGCACGCGCCGCACTCATCGCAATTCAGGTGATCGTGTCCGTTCGGGACGATCGCGGAAATCACGCCGCGGTCGGAAACGCCGAGGGCCTTCACACCCATGCCTTCATCGCAGATGCGCACGCAGCGATAACACAGGATGCAGCGCGGCGCGTCGAAATACACCACCGGCGACCACTGCTTCTCGTCCACGTGAACTTTTCGCTCGACGAAACGGCTCTCGCCGGCGCCGTAGCGAAACACCATGTCCTGCAACTCGCACTCGCCACCCTTGTCGCACACAGGGCAATCCAAGGGGTGATTGGTCAGCAGGAATTCGAGCGTCCCCTTGCGCGCCTCCTTCACTACGGCCGAGTCGGTGTGAACCACCATGCCGTCAGCCGCCGGCAGCGTACAACCTACTTGCAGCTTGGGAGTCTTCTCAACTTCGACCAAGCACATGCGGCAAGCCGCCTGTAGCGTCAACCCTTCGTAGTAGCAAAACGACGGAATCTCGATGCCCGCCTGGCGCGCAGCCTCAATCAGCAGCGTGCCTTTTTCGGTCTGGACGGCCTTACCGTCGATCGTCAGATTTACCAGTTCAGGCATGTTATACCATCACCGCTTCGTGCGCCAGATACTTCTCGAAGTCCTCAGCGAACTTATCGACGATGGAAATCGTGGGCATCGCAGCGGCATCGCCCAGCGCGCAGAACGTCCGGCCCAGCATGTTTTTTGACAATTCACCCAAGAGCGCCACATCCTCGCGCTGCCCGCCGCCTTCCACCATCCGGGCCAGGATCTTGCGCAGCCACGTGGTGCCTTCCCGGCAGGGGATGCACCATCCGCAGCTTTCGTGCGCGTAGAATCGCATGATGCGCAGCGCGACCCGGACCATGTCCGTGGTCTCATCCATCACCACCATGCCGCCCGATCCGAGCATGCTGCCGATCT
>JBGPHB010000364.1:0-5591 GCA_041484155.1 Bryobacteraceae bacterium | reverse complement strand
TTCTCGCGGCGGTTCCCGGCGGACACCGCCTGGCCATCCGCGCTGGATGCGGCCAAACATGCGCCCCAGACCGCCGACGATCCGACGAACGCCTGGGTGAACTTAGCCGCGTTCTATGCCGCGGAGAGCGATGCCGCGGCGGTCGAGCACAGCCTGCGTGAGGCCATCGCTGCCGCGCCCAACTGGTTCAAGCCGCACTGGTTGTTGGCACAGGTTCTGGCCCGTGAGGGTCGCCTGAGAGAGGCCGAAGCCGAGGCCCAAGCCGCCGTCGACCGCAATGGCGGCAAGACCCCGGAAGTAACGCTGGTCCGGGAGCAACTGAGACGACGCTAATGCCGCGCCAAGGGTGTCTAGTCTGCACTATTCTCGGGCGGCGGCTAGCCGGTATGATTAAGGTGCGATGAAACGATACGCGCTTTTTGGCAGTGTGCTTTTCCTTGCGGCCGTGCTCCATGCGCAAGCGCCCTCCGTCGCCGATGGCGGCGTTCTGAACGCGGGGAGCTTCGCCAAAGACGCCAGTGGCCACGGCTCTCCGGTCGCGCCCGGTTCACTGGTCGCGATCTTTGGATCGTTCCCGGGCGCCACGCTGGCCGATTTCGATTCGGTGCCGTTCTCGACCTCCCTGGGAGGGTTGAGCGTGACCTTCAATGGAATTCCCGCGCCCCTGCGCAACGTGGTCCCGACAGGGGCGTTTCCGTTTATCAACGCGCAGTTGCCCTTCGGGGTATTGCCTGGAACCGCCAACGTAGTTGTGAAGATGAACAACGTCTCCTCGGACCCCAAGCCGATTCCGGTCGCGGCAGCCGCGCCCGGCCTGTTCACGATTCCGGCAACAGGCCAGGGCAACGCGGTGTTGGTTTACGTCGACACTGACGGTGTCGCGAAGATCGCTGCACCGGCGAACGCCAACATCGGCTATCCCACGGCCCCGATCCCGCGCGGCCAGGCCGGTTTCTTTTACGCGACGGGACTCGGCGTCATGACTCCGCCCATCGACGATGGCAAAGGAGGCCTGGAACCTCCGCTGACCACACACTTTGCCACGACGCCGACCGTCTTGATCGGCGGTATTACCGCGCAGGTGCAGTTCGCGGGCCAGGCGCCCGGTTACCCCGGGGTCAACCAAGTCAACATCATCGTTCCGAACGGCGCGCCGACCGGCAACGCCGTGTCCTTGCAGGTCCGGACCGCCGACGGCACGGTCACCAGTACCGCCGGGGCTACCGTCGCGATTCGATAGGAGAGTCCTCTCGCCCTCCTTTTCGAGGGGTGTCTACACGTCCGAACTGAACCCCGCCCTGACGGGCGGGGCTTTCCGGCCTGGTTGACGAGCGCCGTGGACGGGCGCAAACCCGCAAAGCCCTGCCCGTAAGGGCGGGGTTCTCTAATTAGGGATCAGGCCCCCCGATTCCTTCGCTGTACTGCCGGTCCGGAGCGTGGACGACTCGCTCCAACTCGCCATAGTCCAACCAGTTGACCGAGCAGCGTTCGCAATCATCGATGATGATGTTGCCCGGGCCGCCGTAAGGGTGCGTCTCCATTGGTTGGCCGCATTGCGGACACCGGAGCCGGCGGTCGAGATCCTTCCAGTCGGGTTGACGCGCCGCCGCTGCCGTGGTTCCGCGACGGGAACGCAGATCCTGCACTATCGCGACGAAGATTTCCATCTGGACCAACGTCCCCCGGCACCGGCCGCAATACAGGATCCGGTGACCGCTCAGGGCGGCGTGGATCAGCGGAATGGCGCACACCGGACAAGATACGGAGGCGGCCTCACCCAGCACTCGCACCCCGTCGGAGTTTGGATCCGGGAAGTGGATGTTTCCGCAATAGTCGCAGGTCAAGCATTCCGCGTCTGCCTTAAGACGCATCGGAGCACCGCAATTTGGGCAAGTCACGGAGAGATTGTGGCACACTTTCGTGCATGGATACATGGCCTGCGTTACCGCTGAAAGATTGGTTGGACACCTACCAGACTCTGCAACTCTGGACGCAAATCGTGGGCAAGGTCCGCCTCGCACTCAGCCCGAAACTAAATCACTGGTGGAACGTGTCTCTGTACGTCAATCCTCGCGGTCTGACGACTTCGGCTGTTCCGTATGGCCTCGAGGCATTTGAAATACAGTTCGACTTCATCGACCACCAACTGGAAATTCGTACCAGCACCGGACAGCGTACATCCATCCCCCTGCAACCGGAGACCGTGTCCTCCTTCTATGGCAAAGTCATGGGGGCGCTGGGTTCGCTGGGCCTGGAAGTCGTGATCAACACCAAACCACAAGAATTGCCCACTCCCATCCCTTTTGAGCAGGACCATCAGCACGCTTCCTACGACCGCGAGTATGCACACCGCTTCTGGCGGATTCTGCTCGCCACCGACGTCGTCATGAACGAATTCAGATCGCGGTTTATCGGCAAGTGCAGTCCGGTCCAATTCTTCTGGGGCAGCTTCGATCTTGCGTGTACCCGATTTTCGGGGCGTCCGGCACCTCCGCGCAAGGGGCTCATTACCAGCGAGGCCTATTCGCACGAGGTGATCAGCGCGGGATTCTGGCCCGGTGGCGGCGCGGTAGGTCCCGCGTTCTACTCCTACACGGCGCCGGCACCGCCGGGCCTGGCGGAGGAGACGGTGAAGCCGGCGGCAGCTTTCTGGAGCAAGGATCTCTCCGAATTCATTCTGATGTACGACGATGTCCGAAGCACGGAATCGCCCCGAGCCATGTTGCTGGACTTTTTCGAGAGCACCTACGCGGCGGGCGCGAAACTTGCGCACTGGGACCGGACTGCGCTGGAGCGGGGCGTTTAACTAACCCCGCCCTGACGGGCGGGGCTTGTCGTGCATCCGCAACACCCCGGCAAGCCCTGCCCGTCAGGGCGGGGTTCTGTTCGGAAATGTATAAACTCCAGACCCCGCTCTAATGGGCGGGGTCTAAACAGTCTACAGCGGCAGCGACAAAATACCCATGAGCGGAACTCGCACCCAGGCGGGGCGATTGTTCAGCTCGTACAGCAGTTCGTATAACGCTTTGTCCAACCAGTATCCCGCCAGCAATTTTCGAAAACCCTGCACTTCGGACGGCAAGAAGGCCGCGTTCTGAGCCGTCTCGCGGTAGGCGCGCAGGAACTCCGCCGCCGCCGACCGCTCCCACAGCCGCGCCCAGGGTTCGAGCCGCGCAAAGTCCTCTCCATGCCGTGCCGCGTAGTTGACCAAGGTCGTCATGGCAGCATAGCTGAAGGACCGTAACATACCGGCCACGTCCTTGAGCGGGGACTGCTTCGCGCGCCGTTCCTCCAGCGATCGCACCGGCTCGCCTTCAAAATCCAGAACGAAGAAGTCGGTCTTGACCTTTAAGACCTGTCCCAGATGGTAGTCGCCGTGAATGCGGATGCGAAGGCCGTGCGTTCCCCCTTCCGGCGCCGCGCGAAAACGTTCCAGGATCTCGCGCCTTCGGCCCAGAACGAGTCCCGCGGCCTCGACGACGTCGTCCGGCAAATGCGAGACGTTCTCCTTCAGCAGGTCGAACGCGCGGATCGCTTGCTCCCGCCACCCGGTTTGCAGAGCCTGTAGATCGTCAGCGGTCAGGGGCTCGGGCGAAAACGATGGATTATTCGACGGAGCAGCTAACGCCCGGTGCAATTCAGCAGTGCGCCGGCCGAGAGTGGCGGCGGAATCGAGATACAACCCGACATGATCACGCGCCACGGGAGTCGCCGGGTGGTCGGACAGTTCGAACAAATCCAGCTTGTCGTCCCCGGCGTTTTCGGGAAACGGCGTGGGGGCGCAATTCTCGTAGTACCGCTCAATTTCCTCGATGGTCCACTTCCATCCGTCCCCTTCGTTGGCCACGAACCCCTGGAGCAACCCCAGTGTGGCCGCGTCGCCGTTCTTGGGCTGGTATTCAATGGTCCCGGCGAAGGGAGGGATTTGATCGAAGCGGGCTCGCTCGCTGAGGTAGGCTCCCATCTCCACATCCGGATTTGGCCCCGCCTGCGACCGGCGGAACACCTTCATCACCAGGCGTTCGTCATAGACAATGGACGAATTGCTCTGCTCGATCGAGCTGCGGCGAATCGGCAACGTCCCCGCAGGTCCTCGCAGATTGGGAAGCGCGGCGCTCGGTACTCCTCGAATCAAGCCGTTCTTGGCCGGCAACTCTCGAGCGGTCCCAATGAGATCGAGCAGCGCCGTACAAGGCTCATCAGCGAAGATCGCATCGTACAGCACACCGGCGCCCTCCGGCGTGACAATCGTGGCGAGGATGGATTGCGGCGCGATCTGCTTCCCGGCCTGGCCCACGGCGATTGCGAGTGGGATGAAGTAGGTGTCCGGCGCGCCCTGCTCGTACTGAACCTCCACTAGCGCCAGGCATGAATTCAGCCCGTCCAAGGCGCTCCAATCCACGATCCGGGCGGCTTGGATCCGCCGGGACTTGCCGCCGAACCAACGCTGCTTGGGCAGATACTCCGGAAGGATCACGAGCTCAAATCTGTGCCTCGCGGCGCCTTCAAATACGCTTGACCAGCCAGCCGCGACAGCCAGGGCGGTATGGTCCGGACCGCTGCGCGCCTCGGCCGAGCCGTGCAGCTCCAGCCAAAGGAATCCGTAAGCGCCCAGCGTCAAACGATAGGGCTGACGGCTGATGGGCGGGAACTCGACGTAGCCGAGCATCTCAACCGGAACCATACCCTCCAATTCCGATAGATCCAGATCCACCGGCTGAGCGAATCGCGACAGGTTGGCGACGCATAGGACCTGCTCGCCGTCATACCGGCGCAAATAGGCGAGCACCTTCCGGTTCGCCGGGTCCAAGAATTCGAGCGTGCCGCGGCCGAATACGCGAAACAATTTGCGCAACGCAATCATGTTCCGCATCCAGTTGAGAAGCGAGGACGGATCGCTCTGTCCGGCCTCCACATTGACGGCCTCATAGCCCCAGACCGGGTCCATCACCACCGGGCTGTACAGCTTGCCGGGCGTGGCGCGCGAAAAACCGGCGTTGCGATCGCCATTCCATTGCATGGGAGTTCGTACGCCGTTGCGGTCGCCGAGGTAAATGTTATCGCCCATTCCGATCTCGTCGCCGTAGTAAACGATGGGCGTGCCAGGGAAGGAGAGGAGCAGGCTATTGAGCAGCTCGATCCGGCGCCGGTTGTTGTCCATAAGCGGCGCCAGACGGCGGCGGATGCCCAGATTGATGCGCATGCGCGGGTCCGCGCTGTAGGCGAGATACATGTAGTCGCGCTCGTCGTTGGTCACCATTTCCAGCGTCAACTCATCGTGATTGCGAAGGAACAGACCCCACTGGCACGTCTCCGGAATATCCGGGGTTTGCGCCATGATGTCGGTGATCGGCAACCGGTCCTCCTGGCGCAACGCCATGTACATGCGCGGCATCAGAGGGAAATGAAACGCCATGTGACACTCGTCGCCATTTCCGAAATAGGGTCGAACGTCGCTGGGCCACTGGTTGGCTTCCGCAAGGATCATGCGGTTGGAGTAGTTTTCGTCGATCTCACGGCGGACGCTCTTGACCACGGCGTGCGTCTCGGGAAGATTCTCGCAATTGGTGCCATCGCGCTCGAGCAGGTAC
>JBGPHB010000363.1:0-5604 GCA_041484155.1 Bryobacteraceae bacterium | reverse complement strand
CCTTGCACCTCAATGTTTTGCGAAGGCGTGGGGCAGGCGGTTCCGCCTGCCAGCTGGTTTTTTCACACCTCCGAGGGAGCGGTTTAAGATAACAATTTTTCACCCTTCTTGACGGGCAGGGTTCTGCGGGACTCAAAGTCTACGATCATCGGAGCGGTGAAACTTCTGGCTTGCTTTAAAACATTCTTGTGGTATTGTGTATTATGGATTTTATCGCGCCGCACTCGGTGGACGTAACGCTAAACGGCTTGTCCGAGGCACAAGAGGAAGTCTGTCAGGCCGCGCTTCAAGCCTTTCGGGAGAGGCATGGCCTCGCTGAGTGGGGGCTCAACATGAGTCTCAGCGACGAGGGACCCGGGACCTGGAAGCTCCACATCTCGGTTGTGGCCTCTCGGGACCTGGATTTTCAGGTCCGATCCAACCACATCATCGTCGACAAGACGCTGGACCTGGCGAGGGTGGTGGACCTGTGTCTGGAGACCCACTACCATGCCTGCATGAATAGCAGGGCCATGTCGCAGCGTTCCAATCTCAGCAAGAGCCCGCAGTCGCAGCGCACTCTAAATTCTCGCGCCGCCAAGGCTCGGTAAAACCATCTGGTAGGCGCGGCAGGACTCGAACCTGCGACCCTCAGCTTAGAAGGCTGATGCTCTATCCACCTGAGCTACGCGCCCGCTCTTTCGATAGTAGCAACGGAGCGGGGCTCCCCACATCGGCATACTTACATGTAGCGGATGAATCACACCATCAGATTAGTGTCGCATCAGAGTTTTTCAGCAACCTCTGACGTCCTGCGCCGGACTTGGGAAGCTGGCTCTCCCCACAGTCTCTGACACGCGCCCACCCAGGTAGGGTTTACTTACCGTGCCGCTGTTTGCGGCGCGCCTCGATCAATCGATGATCGGCTGGAACCGCGGCTCCTGGCGGATACTTGCCAGGAGCCGGTCCTTGCGGAACCACTCCAAGCGCTCATCTCCGTTGCGGACGGCCCGGAGCCATTCGATGGCTTTGGAGGTCTCTCCGCCAAGTCTGTCTCCCGCGGAAAGCGACACGGTTGTCAAACAAGGAACGCGAGGCCGGGCCAAAGGAGAGTGCACTAAGCGAAGGCACGGGAGATTCCTGGCGCTGCGCACCGGCCGGAAGAGTCAAACCCGCGCCAATTAGGACTCGGGCGAACCAAACTGTCGCTCTCCGAGCTAAGTGCTGTTGAATCAATAAGTCAGATCGAGGATGCGAGTGTGCCGGCGTTGCATGGAGGGACAAAATGGCACACGCCTGGCGATAGGTAGTTTGCGTCCAAGTGTAATGTTGTCAATACCGTAGATCGCCGGCCCAGAATGGCCCGGGCAGTGCTTAGGAAGTATCGGTATTATGAATCGCCAAGAGTCGTTATCAGTCGCCTTCAGAACAGCGAGCACTGCCGTATGATCGAACTAATAGCGACTATCACGATCAGCGTGAGTTCGGTTTTGCTGTTCGGTTACTGGTTTCGCTTTACGTGCCTGCTCATCCTGAGCGCGAAGACGTCTGGGGATTACGCGAGCCAGTTTGCCAAGGTGAACGGACTTGACTTCCTGGAAGTCCAGACGCAACTGCGCGAAGGCGCCTCCGCCGACCTGGAACGTCTGCACAAGGCTCTGGACCGGGACTACGGGCTGATCACCAACCTTCTGAAGCGTGAAGGTGGTGTTTCGGTCGAACAACGAATGCTGGCCATCAACTATTTCCTGACGCGCGCATGGTACCGCATGGCCAGAGGGTTCTCAGCCACAACGGCTTGCCGTGCACTCGAGGAGATGTCGCTGGTAGTGGCCCATTTTGCCAACGCAGTCGGCGAGCGCGCTACCTGCGCCGCGGCAGCGTAAGCGCGGCTTCGAATTTTCGCCTTCCCGGAAGCCCTCTACACGGACTCAATTCTGGAGCCGCTAGTCTCTCGTCCCAGAAGTTCTAATAAGAAATTCGACAGCTTGATCGCGGGAGTTTCTAGCATTCTAATAGAGAACCCCGCCCTAACGGGCGGGGCTACCCCGCCCTGACGGGCGGGGCTTTCTCGTACGCTTACAACACCCCGCAAGCCCTGCCCGTCAGGGCGGGGTTCAGTTGAGAAATGTAGAAACTCCAGACCCCGCCCTAACGGGCGGGGCTTGTCGCGCATCCGCAACACCCCGGCAAGCCCTGCCCGTCAGGGCGGGGTTCTGTTCGGAAATGCAGCTGCCGCCCGCGGAGTAGCGTCCGTCACCAGACTTATTTCACGAACCATGGGGAGTCGCGCCTGAACTATCCTCTCAGACTGTAATAAGATGAACAGCGTATGAAACTCGCGATGGTATGCCTCGTATTCGGCGCCGTGGCCGCGGCGGCGGGGACCGAAGCCAAAGTAAAGCTTCCGAACAGCCGTGCCGACCTCGCGCGCGGCGAGAAGCTGTTCGAGCATCACTGCGCACTGTGCCACGGGCCCAAAGGCGAGGGCGGCCGCGGACCCATGCTGGCTCGCGCGAAGCTGAGTCGAGCGCCGGACGACGCCGCGCTCGTCAAAGTGATCGGCGAAGGTATCCGCGGCACCGAAATGCCAGGCGGGGAGAACGAGCTGTCCGACCACGAGATTCGGCAAACAGCTGCTTTTGTGCGATCGCTGGGAAGGGTTCCCGTGAAGCCCGTCGCCGGCAACCCGGCACGGGGGGCTGAGATCTACCGTGGCAAAGGCAACTGCACCGCCTGTCATTCGATCCAAGGCGAGGGTGGCGTCGCCGGGCCGGACCTTGCCGGGATCGCCGCGCGGCGCAGCGCCGGATATCTGCGCGAATCTCTGGTCGATCCCGAGGCGGCCGTCCCGGAAGGCTATCTGCTGGTGACCGTGGTCGCCAAGAACGGCGAGAAAGTGACCGGCGCCCGCGTCAACGAGGACTCGTTCTCCATCCACGTCCGGGACAACTCGGGGCGCTCGCATTCATTCTGGAAGTCTGACCTCGCGCAAATCGACAAGCAGCGCGGCAAGTCGCCGATGCCATCGTACAAGAGTCAACTGTCAGAGGATGAAATGACCGACCTGGTGGCGTACCTCGCGTCCCTTAAGGAAGAGAAATGACAGGAGGAGAAATGAGATCGTTAGTCTTGCTGTTTGCACCCGTCGTGCTCCTGGCCCAAGTCAACGTGCCCTACGAGCGAATCCGCGACGCCGCCAAGGAGCCGGGCAACTGGCTGACCTACTCGCGCGACTACACCGGCCAGCGCTACTCGCCGCTCGACCAGATCAACACTTCCAACGTGGGCAAGCTGCGGATCGCCTGGGTGCATCAGGCGCACGAGTTGGACGGATTTGAAACGTCGCCCATCGTTGTCGATGGAACCATGTTCATCAGTCAGCCGCCGAACATAGTCGAGGCTCTCCACGCAGCATCGGGTAGGACCCTGTGGCACTACCAAAAGGACCTGCCCACTGATCTGCGCCTGTGTTGCGGCAAAGTGAATCGCGGAGTCGCGATTCTTGGCGACACCCTGTATTACGCGACCCTGGACGCGCACCTGGTCGCCCTCGATGCGCGCACGGGCAGCGTACGCTGGGACGTGACTATGGCCGACTACAAAGGCGGCTACTCCAGCACCGGAGCGCCCCTTGCGGTGAAGGACAAGATCATCATTGGAATGGCGGGCGGTGAGTACGGTGTTCGCGGATTCATCGACGGTTATGACGCCAAGACGGGCAAGCGCGCCTGGCGCTTCAACATCATTCCCTCCAAGGGCGAGCCCGGCAACGAGACCTGGGCAGGCGACAGTTGGAAGACCGGCTCGGCGACCTCCTGGGTGACCGGCGCCTACGATGCCGAAACCAACACAGTCTACTGGGGCACTGGAAATCCTGGACCCGATTGGAACGGCGACGGCCGCAAGGGCGACAACCTGTACACCGACTCGCTGCTCGCGCTCGACCCCGATACAGGCGCCAAGAAGTGGCACTTCCAATACACTCCGCACGACGAGAACGATTGGGATTCGACGCAGACGCCGATTCTGACCGAAGCGACGGTTCAAGGACAACCTCGAAAGATGGTGGTGCTGGCCAATCGCAACGGCTTTTACTACGCACTCGACCGCGTCAGCGGAAAGTTCATCTCCGGAAAGGCCTACGTGAAGCAGACCTGGGCGAGCGGGCTCGACGAGGCGGGGCGTCCCATGCGCTTGCCGAACACGACCCCAACGGCGGAGGGCACGCTACTGTGGCCGAGCCTCGCCGGCGGGTCCAACTGGTACAGCTCGACCTACAGCCCGAAGACTGCTCTGTACTACGTCAACGTGAAGGAACTGGCCGGTATCTATCACAAAGGCGACACCGACTACAAGGCCGGCGCCCTGTTTAACGGCGGCGGCCAGCGGGATTACAAGGGCGAGGAGCCCTACGGCGCGGTGCGCGCGCTGGAAGTCGCGACGGGCCAGTTGCGCTGGGAGTACAAGCTGTTCTCACCTTCGCATGCCGGCCTGATGTCCACCGGCGGTGGCCTCGTGTTCGGCTCGAATAGCAGCGCCTTCTTCGCGCTCGACGCACAAAAGGGCGACCTGCTGTGGCGATTCGAGACCGGTGGCGGCATCGACGCCAATCCCATCAGTTATATGAGCGAAGGCAAGCAGTTCGTGGTCATCCCATCCGGCCACGCGCTGTTCGTGTTCTCCCTGGATTAGCGCCGAGCCGCGACCGTGGCTACTTGCCCACCAGGTGCTTTACGTCCGCGTTGTTCTCCTGGCAGATGTACTCCATCAGCTCCCAATCCAACAGCATCGGACGGATGGTGAACTTCCAGGGCTTGGTGTAGGCCTTCGGATCATCGATGGTGTGTTCGATTTCCAGATGTCCCCGGTCGACGCGCCGAAACCGCTCGACGACGTGAAGGGACTCGGTCGTGGGGAGACCCGCGGCATCAATCCAAAACTTGCCGTTGAAGCCGACCGAATCCACCACCAGCGTATCCCCGTCCCAGCGGCCGATGGAATCCCCCAACCAGGTCGGGTTCGGATCCTGGGGATGCGGGCGGCCATCCATGAAGACCTGCCTCCAGAGATGCGCGCCGCCCTCATAAATGATGACGATCAACGCGGGAGTCTGGACAATGCGGAACGGGAACGGTGTGGTATTCGTCCGAGGCACGCCGGGCGGCAGGCACAATCCTTCCGGATCGTCCTTGCCGATATTGGCGCGGCGCTGGTTCCGCAGATCCGCGGCCCAGGGCTGCATGGGAATATCCGGGACCTGGGAAGCCGTGTTGTTGTTAATCCGCAGCGCATTGGGCGCCCAGGGGCCAGAGAGGTCGGGCTTGCCGTCCGCCAGACGAGGTACCGGTCCGGCGGGAGGCCAGCCCGGCTTGGGAATGAACCCCAACACCGGCTGAGCAAAAACATCATCTTGCGCGGCAGCAACCGCGGCTGCCCACGTCAACCCCAGCCAGGCGGCGCATGCCAGGCAAATCCCCTTCATAGACCGCTCCTCCTTGAAGGCTTCTCCTAGCAGGCGATTATATCGTCTTTTCTCAAAACCGCTCCCTAACAGCCCGTGGTAGAAGTCTCACGCTTCCGGAAAACAGTTTGCGAAGCCGGTGGGGCAGGCGGTTTCGCCTG